>CAYVHC010000222.1:0-1500 GCA_964451025.1 uncultured Bifidobacteriaceae bacterium | reverse complement strand
ATAGGTCTTGCCGGTACCGGTCGCGGAGATCACGATCGCGCGGGTTTCGCCCTGCGCTCGCAGATGACGGAGGCTGGCCAGCGCTTCGCGTTGCATTGCGTTCGGTTTGACCGACTTGCCTGTTGGATCCGGCTCTGGTGATCTGCGTGAGGGCGCAAGCGGCGGGGCGTTGTGCTCGAATTCCTTTTCGTACGCTTCGATCCACGCGTCGTCAAGCGGCACGGATTGTTCCCGCTGCAGTTCGATTTCCTGGCTGAGCTCCTGCGCGAACCGGCCATCATGTAAGGAGGGGACGCGAAGATTCCACTCGCGGTTGTTTCTCAAGGCGTTCTCGGTCAGGTTCGAGCTGCCGATATACACGGTGTACGCGTCTTTGCCGTTTACGGTATGGCGGAACACATAGCCTTTAGGATGGTAATTGTTACGAGACGGATCGGGGGTGGGGTGCCCGCCAGTATCGGGACGTTCCCAAACGCGCACGTCGATACCTGCCGTCTGCTGTAGTTCGTTGAGCTCGCGGAATGCTTGCGGCGAATTGAAATAGTTGTAGGTCGAGGTGATGATGCTGCCGGCGTGGGCATGATTGTGATCGTGGAAATTCAGAAAATGCTGTTTGAGCATCTGAATCACCGATTGCGTGACGAAAGCGACTGACATGGAGAAGCCGTTGCTGTTGTCCAGCTCGTGGATCAGCGCATCCTCCATAGTTCTGCCGCCTTGGTTGGCGATCAGTTGGGGAACATATCGTTCGTCTGCGCGGTTGTCTGCGGTGATGAATCCTGAACGCAGTGATCCGGCGATAAGCCCTTGTGTGATATCGGTGATAATGCTGGAATCTGTGGACTCAGTGGAGAAACGGCCGGGCATATTCGGCATTGGCGTGGTAGTCATGATTGCATGGCCTCCGGGAAATCGGAGACTGCACAGCCGGTAGACGGCATGCTCTCCAACAATCTGACGGCTTCCCTGTCGGCAGGCGCCCAGTCAAGCTCGTGCAGATGATTGGGAGAAAGCCAGCGAACCTCGCGATGTTCGGTCAGATGCGGTTCGCCTTCTGTGAGATGACACAGGAAAGTCGTCAGCTCGATGGTGCCGAAATCGTATGCGTATCTTGTAGTGCACAGCTCATGGCCGACAGTGATCTCGCAGCGCAGCTCCTCTTCGATCTCGCGCTGGAGCGCCTGCTGCGGGGTTTCGTGTACTTCGATCTTGCCCCCGGGGAATTCCCAGTACCCGGCGAGCGATTTGGTGCTACCGCGTTGCGCGCACAACACGGTGCCATCGCGCATGATAGCTGCGCCGACGACCCGGATCAGTCGTTGCTGAGGCTCCTGCGGTGTTGACTGCGGTGTCTGCCGCGTTGCCGGTTCACTGGTGTGCACGCTGCGCTCCCTCCCATGATGATCACAGTCAGGGCCCAGGATACAACGGCGATCGATCAAGCGGTGCGCGTGTCGCGACATATGCCGGGTTGTGTGCGGCACGTGCACCGATGTCGGT
>CAYVHC010000221.1:0-1511 GCA_964451025.1 uncultured Bifidobacteriaceae bacterium | reverse complement strand
GCGGTACTTGCCGCCCATCTGACGCTCGGGGGCGGCAGGCACGGCCTGCTTGGCCGCATCCACGGCCTCCTGCGCGGCGGTCAGCGCGGCCTTCGCAGTGTCGGCCGCCTTCGTCGCGTCCGTCAGCTTCGCCTTCGCCGCCTCGGCCGCGGCCTTGTCCTTCACGGCCTGCGCATCCAGCTTGGCGCTCAACAGGCCCGCCTGCTTCGCCGCCTCCGCGGACTTGTCGGCCTGCGCCTGAGCCTTCCCGTACGCCTGCTTGGCGGCAGTCAGCGTCGCCTGCGCAGTCTCGTTCGCCTTCTGGGCGGCGGCCAGCTGGTCGCGGGCCGTCTGGTAGGAGGCGATCGTCTCGTTCGCCGCGGCCACGGCCTGCTTCGCCTTCGACTGGCTTGCCTGTGCGGCGGCCAGCGTGTTCCGGGCGGTGGTCACGTCGGCTTTCGCACTGTCGGCGGTCTGCTGGGCGGTGCGCGCCGTGTCGGCTTTCAGATCATAATCCGTCTGCGCGGCATCGACCTGCTTCTGGATCCCCTCCTGACCCTTCACCGCCTCATCGTAAGCGGCTTGGGCGGCGGCCAGCTCACTGTCGGCAGCGGTCTTCGCCTTCTCAGCCTCGTCGAGCGCGGTCTGCTTCACACTGGCCGTCTGCTTGGCCTCACCGAGCGCAGACTGAGCCGACTGGAGGGCAGTCTGAGCCGTCACAGCATCAGCCAACGCCTGCTTATACTCAGCAGGAGCAGCATCAAGAGCAGCCCTATATGCCTTCAAGTCGGCAATATAGTCGGCAATGGACAGGACACGACCCTGAGAAAGGTCGGTGATATCACCTTGAGTGGAATCAGGACCATTGTAAGACCCATAGAAGAGCGCATTCGCTCCAGTCTGGTTGGTCGCAGTCTTTCCAACCGCAATCCCGACGAGATTGTTGTTCTCATTGATTAGGTGCTTATAATGACCGGCAGAATCCCATGCGCTGGAACCGTCACTATCAGACTCATTACCGTTATGGGCCTTGAGGTAGTCATCGTAATAACTGCGTTCGACTTGATAATCATACAGAACGTCAGCGACTCCCGTACCCTCATCGCCCGGCATCGTTTTTTCGGTGGTCCAATTGGACTTCTTTCCCAATTGCCCGGTTGCAGCACCCATCGCCTTGGTCATGGCTTTTGCCATCATCAGGTCAGACACCTTAAACGACGGGGCGGTAATGCCCTTCTTCGCATTATTGTAGTCGGTAACACGGAACTCATTGATGTCCGGCAACTGCTCCAGTGCGGCAATCATCTGATCAAGAGAGACGGCACTCTCCGGATCATCAACATTCAACGCATCAAGATACTCATTAACATCCGGATCGGTCAACCACTTGTATGCGTCGCTGTCCTCGCCGTCCTTTTCCTTGAAATAGGCGATAGCACCCTGCGCGGCTTTCTGCTCTGCCTCGTCGGCGGCGGTCTTCTTCGAGTCGGCGTTCGCCTGAGCCGCCTCATACGCCTGCTGCTTGGCACTGG
>CAYVHC010000220.1:0-1518 GCA_964451025.1 uncultured Bifidobacteriaceae bacterium | reverse complement strand
GGCCGGGCAGACCCCACGACGAGAAAGAGGCATACATGTCATTCGCCAACGCGCACGATTTTCTGGAGGCCCGTGGATACGCCGACCGCATCATCGTATTGGAAGCCGCCAGCGGCACTGTCGCGGAAGCGGCCGAGGCGCTCGGCACGCAGCCCGAACGTATCGCCAAATCCCTGTCGTTCCTGCTCGACGGCCAGCCGATCATCATCGTCACCAAAGGCACCGCGCGCATCGACAACCGCAAGTACAAGGCCACCTTCCACAGCAAGGCGAGCATGATCCCCTTCGGCGAAGTGGACGCGTATATCGGGCACGAGCCGGGCGGCGTGTGCCCCTTCGGCATCAAGGACGGCGTGCGCGTCTACCTCGACCGCAGCCTGCGCGAATTCGACACCGTCTACCCCGCGGGCGGCGACGACCATAGCGCGGTGAGACTCACACCCGACGAACTCTACGACGTCTCCGGCGCCGACGAGTGGGTCGACGTGTGCAAGGAGTAACACCAACGGCAGTGCTACACGGGAAGTAAGGGGGACAACGAGCGAGTATCCACTGCTTCTGCCGACGTTGAACGCCACCTCACCGTCGGCAGAAGCAGAACCGCTCACACCAGTTACGCTGGCGGGCATCTCGGCGTAACCAATTGGGGGAAATCGGCGACGAAAACAGGCGATGGAAACCGGCGATGAAGCCCGGTTTTCCAACGATTTGCAGGCTTGATAATTACATCGCGCAATCATCGCGGACTCACTGCGCCAAAGATGGCGCAATCTGATTCCGCAGTGGCGCGCTCTGATGGCACCATGGCATGTTCCGTCCTATACGCTTGAAGTATCAACAACGCGGGAAGCCAACCGGTAGAACGCGGGACACAGCACAGTACGCAACACACAGTCATCACACGACAACAACGCCGGCTGCCAACACCCGCATCGACCGGACAGCACACCACAGAAACGGAGCACACCATGGCACGTCAAGCACGCAACAAGAAAGTCATCCTCATCACCGGCGCCAGCAGCGGCATGGGCCACGAGGCGGCCAAGGAACTCGCCCAGGAAGGGCACGTCGTCTACGGCGGCGCCCGCCGCATCGAGAAAATGCAGGACCTCGCCCAGTACGGCGTGCGCCCCATCCGCCTCGACGTCACCGACGAGAACGCATGCAAGCAGGCGGTTGACGAAATCATCAAGGAGCAGGGGCGCATCGACGTGCTCATCAACAACGCCGGCTACGGCTCCTACGGGGCCATCGAGGACGTCACCCTCGACGAGGCCCGCCGCCAGTTCGACGTGAACGTCTTCGGCGTCGCCGCGCTCATCAAGGCCGTGCTGCCCCACATGCGCCAGCGGCATTCCGGCCGGATCATCACCACCGGTTCGATGGGCGGGCGCCTCGTAAGCTTCCTCGGCGGCTGGTATCACGCCACCAAGTACTCGATCGAGGCCCTGAGCGACGCACTGCGCATGGAACTCAAGCCCTTCGGCATCGACGTGACCATCATCGAGCCGGGCTGCA
>CAYVHC010000219.1:0-1521 GCA_964451025.1 uncultured Bifidobacteriaceae bacterium | reverse complement strand
CTGCCCGTGGAACTGTATGTGGCGTTTATCAATCCCTTTACGAAGAACTATGACGCGGCGCTGGCGTACATGGAATGCCTGACGGAGAATCTGCCCAGGGAAGTGCTTTATTCCATGAACCCGGAAATGAACGAGCCGGTGCGCAATTCCTATTATGAAGAAAACCTGAAATACGCGCAGGAATGGTTGGAACAGGCGCAAAAGCAGCTGGACGAAGCGGAAGAGGTCAATAAGCAGGCCATGGAGGAACAGCTGAAGAATGCGCAGGAAAATTACGATTATGTGGTAAACGATTCCTGGAGCATTTCCGCGGAGCAGATCGAATGGTATCGCGCCCACGCGGAAAACCTGGCGCCCCGCCGTTACAACGCCCTGTATTCGGGAGAGCAGAGCAGCGAGATCTGGACCATTTTGGAACAGTATTATTCCGGAACGATTACGCCGGCGGAAATGCTGCAACAGATTGACAAAAAGCTGCAGATGATGATTCTGGAAGGAAACTAACGCAATCGAAAGGCGTGCTTTCGATGCCCGATGTCTTTCGCTCTTCCCGGCGCATTGTGCCGGGAAGAGCGAAAAAATGGCGGGAAGATTCCGAAAGCCGCGTTGACGAATGGGAAGGTTCGGAACGGCTGCCGCCGAAGGCCCGGGTCGTCTGATCCCGTTTGCAAAGGAGAGGATAGGTTGTTTGTCAAGAAAAAGTCCGTGTGGCTGTTTTTGCTTCCTGGACTTGCAGGGCTGATGCTGTTTTATGTTGTGCCTTTTTTTGGCGGCATTTGGTATAGCGTAACGGATGGCAGTTACAAAAACGCGTTTGTAGGGCTGGAAAATTATATCAACATCTGGCAGAACCAGATGTTTCTCCTTGGATTGAAAAACACTATGCTGCTCAGCCTGATTTGCGCGCCGTTGGTATGGATTTTAAGCTTTGTCTTTGCCGCGCTTTTGAATCGGCTCAGCCCGTCGGGCGCGTTTTTCCGCAACAGCATTCTCTTGCCGTATCTGATGCCTTCCTCGGCCATGTTATTGATTTGGCTGGTGATCTTTGATTACGGCGGGGTCGTAAACCGTTTGGTGGAAGCCATGGGGTTTGCCAGAATCAACTGGCTGGAGGGCGCGCAGCTGCGCTTTCCGATCATCCTGATGTTCGTGTGGAAAAACCTGGGCTTCGCGGTGGTGATTTTCCTGGCGGCGTTGCAATCCATCCCCAAGCCGCTGTATGAATTCGCCACGCTGGAAGGCGCGGGCTTCTGGAAACAGACCTTTGCAATTACGCTGCCGATGGTGGTGCCGTCGGCATTTCTGGTGATCATTTTGGAATGGATCAACGCTTTCAAAATCTTCAAGGAAGTTTACTTCATTGGCGGCGCGTATCCGGATTATTCGGTGTACACTTTGCAAAATTACATGAACAACATGTATTCAAAACTCAATTATCAGAACGTTACCACCGCCGCTTACAGCTTTGCCATCATTGTGTTTTTGCTGTTTGGGATTTTGTTTATGTCCCAGAAGCGGTTG
>CAYVHC010000218.1:0-1521 GCA_964451025.1 uncultured Bifidobacteriaceae bacterium | reverse complement strand
AACTGAGGCTGAGCCGCCTTCGCCGCGACCGCGAACGCCTGGTCGAGGTCTTCGATGAGGTCGTTCACGTCTTCGATGCCGATGGACAGGCGGATGAGCTCGTCGGTGATGCCGACTTTGAGGCGCTCCTCGCGCGGCAGTTCGAAATGCGTCATGCGACACGGCAGTTCGGCGAGGCTTTCCACCGCGCCGAGACTGACAGCGAGCCGGAACAGGTGCAGGTTGTTGAGGATTTCCGCCGGGTCGATGCCTTTGACGACTTCGAAGCTGAGCACGCCGCCGAAACCTTTGAGCCCCTTGTCGGTATCGCCGGGCTGGCGGCCACCTTCGACGCCCGGATAGTGGACGGTCGCGACGAACGGGTTGTCCAGCAGCCAGTTCGCGATGGCGACGGCGTTGCTCTGCTGGCGTTCGATGCGCAGGCCGAGCGTCTGGATACCACGACGCACTGAGTCGGATTCAGCCGGCGGTAGGATGCCTCCCAGCCGGTTCTGCGCATAGTACACACGCTCGCCCAGCTTGTCGTCACGCACGACGGCAAGACCGGCGATGACATCCGAATGCCCGGCCAGATACTTGGTCGCCGAATGCAGGACGATGTCCGCGCCCAAATCCAGCGGCTGCTGCAGATACGGGGTCACGAAGGTGTTGTCCACAATCACGATGGCACCGTACTTGTGGGCAATGCGCGCAATCGCGGCGACATCGTTCACCTGCAACAGCGGGTTGGTCAGGGTCTCGAAATAGACGGCCTTGGCGGGTTCGCTGGCACCATCCTCGTCGCCGGCGACGCCGACACCGCTAATCGCCGCTTCGAGCGCCTCGTAATCATTGGTGTCCACAGGCTGGCTGACCAGACCCCAGCGGGTGAAATGCTCGTTGAACTGCGAATAGGTGCCGCCGTAAACGTTGCTGCCGACGACGATCCGGTCGCCCGGCTTGAAAATCGAAAGAACCGCGTGGATGGCGGCGAGTCCGGACGCGAACGCGAAACCGCGCGTGCCGTGTTCGAGCTGCGCGATCTGGCGCTCGAGGAAATCACGGGTCGGGTTGCCGCTGCGCGCGTAATCCCAGCGGGGCATGGACTCGACCGATTCGAAAGCATACGTGGATGAGTTGTAGATTGGCGGGTTCACGGCTCCGGTCGTGTTATCGTTCACCGGCAGTCCGTGGACCAGCTGAGTGTTGAACCTCGTCATAGTGCACCCCCTAGGTAGTGTCGCAAGCGCCGCGGGCGGGCCGGGCGGATGGTTGGTTTGGTTGTGTTGTTGTGTTGTTGTGTTGTGCTTGCCGTGTTGGCGGCGGCGGGATCTTTCGGCCTCGCGTTGGTTACGAACCTAATCCCGCAAGGCTCGCAGATACAAGCTGCAAGGCATACGGGATACTTATATGCGGCTAACAACCGTTGCGGTGATTGGGGTTTTACTGCTTGACGGACGGGGTCCGGCGAGCGCGACACGCGGGTGAGGGGTGCTGCGCTGCAGCCGAAGGACAATCGGGGACAATCGGCACCGGTGATGG
>CAYVHC010000217.1:0-1559 GCA_964451025.1 uncultured Bifidobacteriaceae bacterium | reverse complement strand
GACAGATTGTCTTTCCACAGAGAAAGCTCGATCGCCGTCATGCGTTCGAGCTTTTGCGTTGCGGTTTCCCTTGTCATGGGTTTTCTCCTTCGGCGGGCGCGTTTTCTTGACCATATTCCGGCGGATGGCACAGCCCGCAAGGCGCGTATCCCAGGAATGTCGCTTCGTAAACCGTCAGGCGCTGCGCGCTGGCAAACGCGTATTTGCATTCAAAAAGATGATAGCAGCTGGCGCCCTTGGACGCATATACGTATACGGTGTCGTCGTCGCCGTTTGAGGTTAACACGACGGAATCGGTCGCGGTATAGGCGTAATTGCTTTCGGGCATGGTTTCGGGAAGTTCCGGGCCGAATACGTCCACTTCGCGTTGCAGACCGACGATTTCCACGCTGCCCGATTTTTCCTTGCCGGGAGCGGGATATAGCACCACCGTGAGCGCCAATGCCACATAGACGCAGGTTATGGCGATTTTCAAAGAACGCCGCCACGTGCAGCTGTTTTTCCACATCAGCACCAATCCATGCGGAAAGCACAACAAAAGACAGCGCAAAATATGAGCGCTGTTTTGTTTCCGCCTGCGAGCGTTGTCGAAAGTGCGCCGGTTTGCGCGATGCTGCAAGGAAGTCACGTCCTTTATTCGCCAGGAATTGACAAAAATCCCAATACTACCAAAGAATATTGTAGTATATTTTGGGAACATAGTAAACAGGCGGGACGGCATTTTGATAGAAATTTCCTAAGTGGATAACATTTGCAACATTTTTGAAATGATTTCCCGCGGAAGAAATCTGTGCTTGACAGAAGAACGAACGGCTGATAAAATGTATCATATTGGCGATTTTTTTGTTGGATTGGGTTGCGCTGGCGTTGGAATGCATAAAATCTTTTGCGGACGAACGGGCTTGCGCGACCTTCAGGATGGAGTGATAGACGTTGAACGCCTATGAGATCTTGAACGTGGTTCATGGAGCGACCCAGGCGCAGATTCGGGAAGCTTATCGAAAACTGGCCCGGCGCTGGCATCCGGACCGGTTCATGGCCGGACCGGAACGGGATTGGGCCAACGAGAAGATGGCGCAGATCAACGCGGCATACCGGCAATGCCTGAGCGAAGCAAAGGCGGATGGGCAGCGTTGCGCCGAAGCGGAGCAATTGCAGAAGATAGAAACGATGATCCAGGGCGGTTTGCTGCAGGACGCCCGGGCGCAATTGATGCGGTTCAGCACCCGCTGCGCGGAATGGAATTATCTCTTTGGCGCGGTGCTGTATCGGCTGCGGGAATATGAAAAAGCGCTGACGTTTCTCACCGTAGCGATGCAGCAGTGCCCCGGAAATCCCAAATATGTTCGGGCAGAACGCGCCGCGCGGGATGCCTGCGCTTCATCGGCATGCGGCGGGCTTCGAAGCCACAGGTTTCGCGTGGGAAGGGCGCAGTGATGGAAATTAACACGCCCACGCTTTCTGGTTTTGTATCGATCGGCTATAATAAAGCCATAGGAAACGCTTTGATAGGGAGCGCCCGCGGAAAGGGCTTTGAAGCGAGCCGGAGGATGGTGGAA
>CAYVHC010000216.1:0-1562 GCA_964451025.1 uncultured Bifidobacteriaceae bacterium | reverse complement strand
GGTCTTGCCGTTGGAGGTGGTGGCGGTAATGGTCGCCGTGCCTGCCTTCTTGAGGCTGACCTTGCCTTCCGAGCTGACCGCGGCCACGGAATCGTCGGAGCTGCTCCAGGTCACGCGCTGACTGGCATCCGAAGGCGTTACCGTAGCCTTAAGCGTCAGCGAAGTATTGCCGGAGGAGATGTCGCGTGTCACCTTGCCGTCGGTAACGCCGTCACCGGAGATGGATACGCCGGTCGCATCCACGCCGGAACCACCCTCATAGTTGGTTTCCTCCGAATCAATGTACGTGTCCGGGTTATACCCGTTCTTCTCCATGTAGGCCACGCAGTACTTGTCGCACGGGCTTTGGGTGCCGTCGCTGGGATCATAGGTCGGGTCGCCCTGCTTGGTGTACGAATACGTATGTGTGATGGACTGGCCGTCGGCACCGGTGCCTTTCACGGTCACCGTGAGCACGTCACCCTTCTTGGCGTTGGCGCCGATCTTGATGACATCACCATCGGAGTAGGATCCGGACTGCCCGTCGGACGTGGTGTAGGTCGTGTTGGTCGCCTGGTAGGCGCGCAACGTGATCTTCTTGGACGTGCCGGGGATCGTGCCCTTGTTCGGGTACGCTTCGGCGGTGGAGATCTTCTCGGAACGGGTCTTGTTGGAGAACGCCGCGATTGCCTTCGCGTTCACGGAGCCGGCCGTAATGGTACCGCCGGAGACCGTAATGGTGCTGCCGGTGACCTCATCGGTGTACGTGCCGTTCGCCAGCTTCGTGGACGTGCCGGCAAGGTTCTTGGAGCTGCCGTTCGCATTCGCGACGACCACGCCATCCTGTGCGGAGGATCCAGCGTAACGTTCGACCATCAGGCACAGGTCGTCACCGCAGTTGCTCACGTTCGAGTTCTCGCCGATCATGGCATTGCGGAAGTGGTTGACCGCCACGACCTCAGGATCCTTCCACAGGTCGGAGCCGGCATCGCCGAGCTTCGAGTTCTCGGTGAACGGGCCGCTGCCGTTGCCGTACGTGCCCTTGCCGCCGGTACCGTACGTGCCGCCGTCCTTGTACGGACGGTCGAAGAACAGGGACATGCCGTTCTTCTGGGCGGTCACGCCAGCCCAGCCGTACTTGATCCATTCATCACTGAGCTCCTGCGGGATATTCGCCTCGCCGTTGGCGAAGTTATCATGCGATTCCACCCAGTTGACGGTCTTGTCCTCAGTCACCTTGTTGTGCTGGGTGAAATGGCTGGCCGACAGGTTGCCGTGCTGCACGCCGTTACGCACTTCATGGCCATAGGAGGAGTCGGTGATGCCGCCGCCGGCGACCGAACTGTTCCAGAACAGGTTGGCGTAATCGGCTTCACGCACATTCGCGTCCTCGAGCACCTCACCGTACTGGTATTGGGCGCCGTTCTTGAGAATCGTGTTCCAATAGTTGGACTGCTTGCCGAACACCTCGTCAGGCAGCTCGATATGCTTTGCCGCATCATAACGGAAGCCATCGGCGCCATCGGCGACCGTCTGCTTGAGCAGGTCGGCCATGCCCTGGGTCACGGTGTCATCCTGCGTAT
>CAYVHC010000215.1:0-1565 GCA_964451025.1 uncultured Bifidobacteriaceae bacterium | reverse complement strand
ATTCCACACTACCCGTTCCTTCGCATTACCCATTTAACATTTTATACGAAATGAACAGCTTGTAAAGAGAAAATGTGAAGCAACTGATGAAAAAACAGAACATGATGCAGAAACAGCACAATCTGTTTCAATAAAGATGAGCTGCATGTGAACGATCCGTGAAATAAGTGTTAATAATTTGAACAAATTGTTAAGCGGAGTACGAAAATGTACTATTATTGAACGATTGTTCAATTAGTGAACGGTTTCTGGAGGAAAAAGATTACACGCTCCTTTATTTGATTTAACAAAATCCACACTCCCGAAAGCACTGGTTTTTCAACGGGTTTCGGTCATGCGTCGATTGCAGGAGAGTGCCGCGGATGCTCTGCTGCAGTCCGGGTTCCTATCTTTGGCACCGATTTTGCAATATTATTGGTCAGAACGCCGGCGAATCGGCGAAGGAAGCAGCATATGACTGCAATTTGTAAAAGTTTTTAGGAGGAAGACATGAAACAGACAAAGAAGATATTAGCAGTATTGTTAGTATTGGCAATGGTATTCTCCATGGTAGCCTGCGGAAGTTCCGACAGCGGAGATGGAGATGCAGCAGCAGAACCTGTTACTCTGCACATGGGCGGAGGACTGACACAGCAGTCTCCACAGTATGCAGTATTACAGCAGTTCAAGGCAGATGTAGAAGAAGCATCTGGCGGTTCTATCCAGATTTCCCTCGACCTGTCCGGTGCATTAGGCTCTGACAGAGAAATTATCGAAGGCGTTATGAGCGGTGCCGTAGAAATGATGCACATGGCTGACGTTTCCATCAACACTGTAATCACAGAATTAGGCTACACCAGCCTGCCATATCTGTTCCCTACCAGAGAAGACGCAGAAAACATCTATCTGTTCGGCTGGATGGGCGAAGCTTACAGAGCAACCATGGAAGAAAACGGAATGCATGTTCTGGGCAACCTGCTGGAAGGCGACTTCAGATGGATCACCAACTCCAAGCACGCAGTACAGACTCCGGACGATCTGAAGAACCTGAAGATCAGAGTAATCGAAAGCCCGATGTGGATCAGCTTCTTCCAGGGCATCGGAACCAATCCGGTTGGAATGTCTGTAAATGAAGTAGCAGCTGCTCTGCAGCAGAACGTAATCGACGGTCAGGACAACGGCCCTCTGAACACTTACTTCTATGGATTCTATGAATTCCAGCCATACCTGACAAAGACCAATCACGGATATGCAGCAAACCTGCTGACTATCAACAAGGAAATCTTCGAATCCCTGACTGCAGAACAGCAGCAGATTCTGGAAGATTGTGCTGACACTGCAACCACCAACATGTACAAGGCAAACGTAGATGCCATCGACGGTTTCTGTGAAGAAATGGCTGCAGCTGGCACCGAACTGCTGGATGCTACGGATGAACTGAGTGCATTCATGAAGGAAGCAGCAGTTGCTGTATGGAACGATGAATCCATCGTCGGAACCTATGATCAGGAAGTAATGGAAAAGGTATATTCCGAACTGGCAGTGTCCTAATTGATGCATAAACAGAGAACTTATATGCAGTTGTG
>CAYVHC010000214.1:0-1568 GCA_964451025.1 uncultured Bifidobacteriaceae bacterium | reverse complement strand
GCAGTCGAAAGACCAACCGAACCAGTTTTCTGGCAGTTAAGGCGAGTGCGCGTTTGTGCTGAAATCTGTTGACCTCATGGAACTTGAGGTCATAGTAGCGCCTGAACTCGGAGTCGCATCTTCTCACGGAGTTGGCTGCTTCCAGCAGATAGTAACGGAGGTAACGGTTGCCGGACTTGATGAGATGTGTTGTTTCCGCTTCAAACTCACTGGACTGGTGCTGTGTCCAGACAAGGCCGGCGTATTTGGCAACGGAGGCTTGCGAGTCGAAACGGTGGATATCGCCAATTTCAGCGATGATACCGGCAGAGTAAACCTTTCCAATGCCGGGAATGGAAGTCAATGTGTTTGGAATGATTTCAAACTGGTGTTCAATGGCCTTATCCAGAACTTTGACCTGCTTTTCTAAAGCCCGCATAGACGCGATAGAAACAGCCATCGCCTGATTTACAGAGTTGTTCAAGGTGATGGGCAGCCGGTAAGAGTCTCTGGCCGCGATCCGGATCGCTTTCGCCTTGGCTTCTGGGTCGGCAAAATTGCGACCTTTCTCATCAATGAAAGCAGTCAGTTCGTCCAAATCTGCGTTAGCCAGCTCGTCCACAGTTTCGAAGCGCTCCATGAGCGCGATGGTAGTAGCGCTGGAATTGGCGATATTCTTATCTTGCGCCATACCGGAGCATTTCAGAAAGAGATAGTTGGCAAATCGCTGCTTTTCACGGGTCAGATTTTGAATGACATCAAATCTCGCCCTGGTAAGGGTTTGCAAGGCTTTATAGCGGTAATCGTCCATGTAGACCTCCTTGCCGATCCTGCCGAAACGGAGATGGTCGGCTATCACAAAGGCATCCACAAAGTCATTCTTTGGCAGGTCAGGATAGGCTTCCTTAAACTTCCGAACCTGCTTTGGATTGAGGACATGGATCTTTCGCTGAAAGCGGCCAAGACTGCCATCCTCTCGGAGTGCGTAAACAAGACTGTCTCCGTAGATAGAGGTAGCTTCCAGACCGATCACCACATCGCTGAGCTGCATGGAGTCAAGCGCCGACACGATCTTCTCTGAGAGCATTTTAGCACCACTAAGATTGTTTTGCACGGAAAAGCTGGAGTGCTTGCTGCCGTCCGGCTTCATCAGGTAAGCCACATTGTTCTTGCTGCTCACATCAATGCCAACGAATAATGGATTCATGATTTTCACCTCCCCGCATGGAGATTTCAGGCCAGCAGGCTTTGAGATACCCATGATAACCGGAGCATCAGCAACCTCGCGTATCAGAATCATTCCGGAATCGGCCAATGCGATATCCCTCACTGCTGAAAGGGCGGCCCGCGTTCCGGCAAACAGCCAATGAGTTTGCAGCTAACTTCCGGCTCAGGGGAACAGACTTTAAGTGAAGCAGCCTTGCGGCTCAACCGGAGGAACAAGAACTTGGCCCTGCTGTCCTACAGCTATTGTATCACGGGCATCTCTAAGCCTGTTGATACCTGAAATATTAACTTTGAAACTTATTATACGAGGAGGATCAAAAAATGAACTTCAAAGAGCAATATCTTTTGGACCGATGTGATTT
>CAYVHC010000213.1:0-1578 GCA_964451025.1 uncultured Bifidobacteriaceae bacterium | reverse complement strand
GTCCTCACGAAAGAGCGTCAGCACATCCATAATCGGCTTGAGCGTCGTGATATACGCATAATAGCTGTCGTATGCCTGCGCGTACTCCTGCGACACATATTTGCGCAGCGTCCCTTCCATGAGCAGGCGCTCGGAAAAATCGTACAGTCCGTTGAACTTATCGGAGACATTCGCCGAAAACTGCTCCACGGACGTGTGAGACAACGCACGGATGTTTTCGTATGTCGTGCGCGTGCTTTGCTGAAGAAAGAACAACGAAATGATTGCGATAGAAACGGAAATCAGAAGATGCATCAACACGATCTTCTTGCGAATTCCCATATTATTCAAATTGTACCGCTTCAACTGAACACATCCGCCTTATTGTGTTATTTTTTTCATTATACATCCGGGCTTTTTCGCCTGTCAACCCGGACGGAATGTCCCTATGGAACACACGAAAGTTGCGCCAACCCACAGCCAGGAATGGGAAGCTCAAACAAACCTTCCCGCGTCTGGAGACTCTCTTCCACAATTTGACCCCGATAATTGCGGATGACAACATGCATAGCCGCCGCTTGTTTCAGCCTGCATACCACGCCTTTTTCGCGGCGGGCGTTGACGATTGTCTGCATCGCCGCCTTCCCGGAAAGGTCTATGCATCCCTCCGCATAAATGGCAATCATTCGTTCCCTTGCCCGCTCTGCGCAAATGCAAGAATATCCCATTTCGGGATGTTCGGCGCGCAGCGTTCCATCCAGCAGCAGTCCGCGATGCTCCGTCCAAAACGCCAGCCAATATCGCAGCGTGGCGGCGACATCCTCCTGCATTTCTTCCAGACGAACGGAAATTTGCGGCACGCAAAAGAGGATGTGCTGCAATTGCAGCGCTACCTCCCGGGCGTTCTCTTGCGTATGCCACAAGAGCATATCGCTATGCACAGGCGTAGCGCCGGCCAAAAGGCGCAAATTGATGGCGCATACCTTGTTCTGCCGAAAATCTCCCGGGCAATCCGCCACGCGAAACATGGTGGCGAACCTGCGCATCACCGGCCCCGTATAGCTTTGGCGGAACTCCATGGCAAATTCCGGATGATTCTTTGCCGCACATTCCCACATCTCTTCCAACAAACGAACGACGGCCCGGCTGACGGAACGGAAGTCCCGCCCCGGCAGCGCTTCCGGATCCTCCCTTTCCGGTTGACGAAACCAATCGATGAAGTCTAACTTACAGCCATCTATCCGCCAGTCTGCCGCCGCGCCCAGAATCCTCTCCAGCAAATATGCGCGCACCGCGGGGTATCTTGGATCCAGACATCGCGTGTCGCCGTCGCCCGGCAGAAACATGCCCTGGAAGCGTTCCCACGCCTGGCTGTATTTTCCAACAAAGGGCACCGCAAACCAAACCATGTATTTCAGCCCCGTTTTGTGTACGGCGCGCACGTGTTCGCACATGTCGGGGAATTCTTTCTCGCAGACTTTCCAATCTCCGCAATAGCGATAGCTCCGCGAAGAATCCTCCATCTGCCATCCGTCGTCCAGAATCATGCTCCGGCAGCCGACCGCCGAGGCCAGGCGTGCCTGCCGTTCCAACTGCGCC
>CAYVHC010000212.1:0-1602 GCA_964451025.1 uncultured Bifidobacteriaceae bacterium | reverse complement strand
CACCGTCGAAACCAATCGGCCCCGGTGACCGTTCCATCGATGGAAACCGATGCAACGTTCAGTTATCAAAAAGACCCGCGGACCGATGGATTCACAACGGATGTGCAATCCATGGCCGCGAGCCTTCAGTATAACGCATTGTGTGCGTTCAGCGCGCCGTCGCGGGGCGCATTGCGCTGTGGGCGGATTGGTGCCGTTTGATGACAACCAGTATCGATCATTAGCCGACCGGCAGTGATCATTATCGGTCCGTGATAGGTGCGGTGATAGGTGCGGTGCCGATTCGCGCCAAATCCGCTATGCGTTCTTCTTCGCGGCAATCTGCTTGCGCACAACGCCCACGATGAGCGCCAGCGCCAGCGTGGCGACGATATCGATGAGGGTGTAGCCCACGGGGGTGTCCACGCTGGTCATGAGCACGCGATACAGGGCGAATCCGGCGATCCATACCACGATGTTCGGCCAATCGATGGCGCCCTTCGTGCGGTCGGTGCGCAGGAAGTAGTAGTCGGCGATCATCACCGCCACCATTGGGGCGAACACGGATCCGATGAAATACAGGAAGTCCGTGATGTCGTCCATGTTCCAGATCATGGCGCCGACGGTGCCGATGAGCACGGCGGTGAACGCCATCGTGCGTCCGGAGATCTTGGTGAAGATCGACTGCGCCGAGATGCCCGCCGACCATGCGTCGAGGAACGTGGTGGTGACGGTCGAGAAGATGACGATGAGCAAACCAAGGAATCCCATGCCAGCGCCCACCATGATCTGTGCGATGTCCGGCGTGGCGTTGTCGGCGCTGCTCGCGTAGATGGCGGCGCCCATGCCGATGATGAACATCCAGATGCTCACGACGCCGTACACGAGGGTGCTGGCGACCGTGGCGCCCAGCGGCTTGTCCGCCTCGCGCGTGTAGTCGCTCACGACAGGCAGCCAGCTCAAGGGCATGGACACGGCGAGCTCCACCGCCATGCCGAACGTGAACGTGTCATCCACGGGCACGGTGGCGGCAGTGCCGGAGAAGAAGATGACCTTGCACATCACGATCGTGAGGATGAACAGCAAGATCATGGCGACGGTGTTGAGCTTGCCGAGGTTCTCAACGCCGATGAAGATCCACAGCGCGATGAGCACGCCGATCACCAGCGCCCACACCCAGCGGGCTCCGGGGAACGCCGCGGAGGCGGACACCGAGCCGTCGTAGATCATGATGGCGGTCCAGCCGACGAGCTGGATGACGTTGAGCACGGCGAACAGCAGGCCGCCGATGTGCCCGAAGCTCATCTTGACCGTTTCCATGGAGCTTTTGCGCGTGCGTGCGCCGATGAAGCCGGCGAGGAAGAACAATGCGCAGCCGATGACATGGCCGAGCACGATCGCTTCGATGCCGCGGGCGAAGCCGAGCGGGGCGAAGCTCATGCCGGTGAGGATTTCTGCGACGGATACACCCGCGCCGAACCAGATGAGAGAGTTGTCGAAAATGGATGTGCGCTTGGCGCCGGCCTTATCGCCGGCGCCGGAAGTGGCGCTGCCGGACTGGGCAGGCGTGACTGAACCTTCAGCCATGATGCTCCTTCTTCTTGGTGATGCTCGGCTGAAGCT
>CAYVHC010000211.1:0-1604 GCA_964451025.1 uncultured Bifidobacteriaceae bacterium | reverse complement strand
TGTGCTACTGGGTGTCCCTGTGGTGTCTTCGCAGGCAACGCGAGCGCGGGGGCGAAGGGGCGCAGGTGCGCTCGCGCGAAGGCATCGGCGCGTTCGCGTCAGTGCCGGACACGGCATCCGGTGCGATCTCGGCGCGTCTGGCCACGTATCTGCGCAAGGACCCGCGGCAGCTGGTCATGTACGCCTCGCCCGTGCTCATCATGCTGGTGATGCTGTTCGAACCCGGCGATTCCCGTGACATGGTGTGGGTGTCCGTCGCGATCGGCGGGCTGATGCTGGTCGCGCTGGAAGGTGACGGTATCGCCTACGACGGGCTCGGTTTCACGCTTGAGGCCATCAGCGGGGTGCGCGGTATTGACGACCGCAGGGGTCGCGTGCGCGTGCACGTTCTGATCGTTACCGCGTATCTGACCGTGCTCGCCGTGGTGTGCGCGCTGGTCGCCGGATCGTGGGAGAGCATCGACGGATGGGCGGAATCGCTGGTGTTCTGGGGTATTGGCATCGGTCTGAGTTTCAGCGCGCTGGGTGTCGCCGAGGTGATTTCGCCGGTGCTCATGTACCCGATCGCCCCGCCGGACCGCCCGTTCTCCACGCCCCAAGGGCGTGCCGCGACCCAGCTGCTGTTCCCGCTGGCGCAGATGCTGGGGTCCGCGGTGCTGATGCTGCCGACCTCCCTGGTGATGGCGGTGCTCGGCGCCGCCGGGGTCAACGACCTGCAGATGATGTGGGCGGTCGCGGGGGCGGCGGTGCTGAACGGCATTGGCGTCTTGGTGCTGGGCACGTGGCTTGGCGGCATCGTGTTGGACGAGCGGCAGCTGAAGGTGCTCGCCACCTTGCGCGACTTCGCCTCGCTGCAGTAGCGGCGCGGATTGCGCTCGCGGGCAGTGGGCGTGTGCGGGTGTGGGTGTGGGTGTGGGTGTGTGAGGATTGGCTCGCACGGTGGCGGGTTGGTCGGTGGGAGTCGGGCATCGGGGCGGGCTTGGCATTTGTCGTGTGAGGATTGGCTCGCACGGTGGCGGGTCGGGTGGCTGAAATCGGCTGTTTGGGTGGGTCTAGTGCCTGTTGTGTGAGGATTGGCTCACACAGCTGCGGGTCGTGTGACCGGATTCGCCGGATTGGGCTGGTGCGGGTGCGACTTTGTGGGGTTTGCCTCACACGGTGGCGGGTTGGTCGGTGGGAATCGGCCATCCGGGTGGATGCCCGCGGCGAAGCGGAATCGTTTCAAATATTGCGAAACGCCGGAACGCACCAGCTATTGCATAACCGGTTAAGTTGCCGTATCCTGAACTTAAGCGGTTCAGCTGGTGAAGGTGCCGGCACCGCAGAACGAAAGGACTTACCATGAACAGCTACGTGCTTCCACAGTTGAAGGCCTCATGGTTTGTGGCGCCGGCAGCGGTGCTGCTTATCGGCGCAGTATCGCTGATTGTCGCCCCGTACATCGCCGCCGCCACGGCATCCGCAGTGGTCACAGCCATCGGCATCACGCTCGGTGCCGTCGCCATCGGGTACGCGGCATGCGTCCTTGCGGCGGCCATGCTGGCGTCCTTACGCGGCACGGACCACCTCGCGGGCCATCTTGCAGGCCATCCGGCAGCGAAATA
>CAYVHC010000210.1:0-1606 GCA_964451025.1 uncultured Bifidobacteriaceae bacterium | reverse complement strand
GGCATGGATCAGATCCATTACAGCTTCTGCTTCAGAAAGATCCATCCTGCCATTTAGAAAAGCACGTTTCGTAAATTCTCCCGGTTCCGCAAGCCTTGCTCCGGCAGACAGCACTTTTTCTAAAATCCGGTTCATCATCAGCACACGGCCATGACAATTTATCTCAACGGTGTCTTCAGTCGTATAGCTTTTAGGCGCTCTCATCACTGCGATCAGTACTTCATCTAAAATCTCATATTCCTTTTCTTTATCAGATTGATTTTTATCCACAATATATCCATAGTGAATCGTATGGCTGTCCACATCCTGTAAATGCTTTTTGCCGTTTCCTAGAACACAGATTTTATCTATGATTGAAATTGCCTCTTCTCCGCTTACCCGTATGATACCGATTCCCGAATCTGAGAGTGCAGTTGCAATAGCTGCAATCGTGTCTGATTTCATACATTTTCCTCTTTTATAATATAAGAACCTGACACATAAAATATCAGGTTCTTTTACTATAGAAATTATAAGATGTCTATTTCTTTAAGGTTACGACTACTCTTCTGAAAGGCTCTTCTCCTTCGCTGTGAGTAGTAACGTATCTGTCGTTCTGCAATGCAGAATGGATGATCCTTCTCTCATAAGGATTCATAGGCTCCAAAGAAACAGGTCTCTTGGTCCTCTTAACCTTAAAGGAAATATTCTTTGCAAGATTCTCCAGAGTTTCTTTTCTTCTCTGTCTGTAATTTTCGGTATCTACCTTAACCCGGATGTAATCTTCCTTATCCTTATTTACTACCAAGGATACCAGATACTTTAAAGAATCTAAGGTCTTTCCTCTCTTTCCGATCAGGACGCCCATCTCTTCACCGCTTATGTCAATGTCCAGATTTTTCTCAGCTTCATCATAATCTGCTTCTATCACTACAGCAAGGTTCATTGCTTCGAACACTTCTTTTAAGAACTGCTTTGCAACATCGGTTACAGAAGCTTCTTTCTTTTCTTCTTCTTTGATCCTTGCCTTAATAACAGCAGGCTTAGAACCAATACCAAGGAAACCGGAAGAACCTTCTTCAATGATTTCATAATCCAGTCTGTCACTGGTTACAGTAAATTCCTGACATGCATTTGTGATTGCATCATCCACTGTTTTTGCAGAAAACTCTTTATATTCCATTTTTATTTCCTCCTTATCTACTTATCCTTGTTGTTGCGTTCATTAAATTCCTTTACCATATTTGCCTTTGCCATCATGCTGCCCGGTTTTGCTGATGATGATGATCTGCTGGAAGCTGCATTGATATCTGATGATTTTTCCACTGCTTCCTGTGCTCTCTGGGAATAACTCTTGGCTGCTGTAGTCTCAATGCTCTTTGTCTTCATGTTGGCATATTCTTGCAGCTTAGCCTGATTTTCTTTGATCTTCTCCATCTTCTTGGCGCTTTTTTCTTTATTCTTCTCTATGATTTCCGTCAGATCCATCTTATCAATATGCTTATTGATGACGATCTGCTGCACACTTCTTACTACAGAACCGGCAATCCAGTAAAGGCCCATACCAGTAGGAAGCGTATAGCAGAAGAAAGCAGACATGATAGGCATTACCATATTCATGGTCTTC
>CAYVHC010000209.1:969-1612 GCA_964451025.1 uncultured Bifidobacteriaceae bacterium | reverse complement strand
CCGATATAGTTGCCGAAGAGGGTGAGGACCAGGGCCTCCTGGGGGCCGAGGACCTTGAGGCCCGGCCAGAAGAGCCAGCCCAGACACAGGTAGACGATGCACACCGCCATGGGGAGAAACAGGGCGTACCCGGCGAAAAGGATGGTGCCGACGATGGCCAGGATGTACAGCAAGATGGAGACCAGCAGCACGGCCATGCCGTTTTTCTTGTTGGTTAAAATGCGTTCAGTCATGGAAAACCCTCCTAACGGATTGATTTGATATCAAAACAATATCACAATGAAATGGCGTTGTCAACCCCAGGAATCGTTTCCGGGGAATGGTAAGGCTGACATTCCGCGGAATTTGTCAACTTGTCAAGGGAAAGAAGGTATGCTATATTTAATTGTTAGAGAAAACAACTTTCGTTGCGTATCCAGCGGAGGGAAGGCCAACGGGCAGGAGGAGTCTTTGTGAAAACAGCCATTGTGACGGACACCAACAGCGGAATTTCTGCCAGCCAAGCGGAGGCAATGGGCATCCATCTGATCCCCATGCCTTTTTTCATTGGCGGCGAGACCTATTATGAGGGGAAGGACATCTCCCACGCCCTCTTTTTCGAAAAAATGGCGGACGGGATGGAGGGCTCCACCGCCCAGCCGGC
>CAYVHC010000209.1:0-959 GCA_964451025.1 uncultured Bifidobacteriaceae bacterium | reverse complement strand
GATGCTGAAGGAATCGCCCATTTTCCCCACCACCTCCCAGCCGGCTCCGGCGGACATCCTTGCCCTGTGGGAAAGCCTTCTGGAGGATCACGATGCGGTTCTCTACTTCCCCATGACCTCCGGCCTCAGCGGCTCCTGCGCTTCGGCCAAGTCCCTGGCCCGGGAGTACGGCGGCCGGGTGCTGGTGGTGGACGACAAGCGCATCTCCGTGACCCTGATGCAGTCCGTCCGCAACGCCCTGACCCTGCTGGCCCAGGGCAAGACCGCCGGGGAGGTCCGGGATATCCTGGAGGCCGAGAGCTACGACTCCAGCATCTACATCGCCGTAAACACCTTGGAATATCTGAAGAAGAGCGGCCGGGTCACCGCCGCCGGCGCGGCCATGGCCGCCATCCTGAGCATCAAGCCGGTGCTCCAGATCCAGGGCGACAAGCTGGACGCCTATAAAAAGGTCCGGGGCATGAACCACGCCAAGACCGTCCTCATGAACGCCCTGCGGAAGGACCTGGACACCCGGTTCAAGGACCTGGAGATGAACGTTTTTGCCGGGTACTCCGGCGGGGACCCCGCCTTGGGGGAGACCTGGCTGGAGGAAGTCCAGCGGGAGTTCCCGGAGTACGAGGTGGAACTGATCTCCCTGCCCCTGAGCATCTGCTGCCACACCGGCGAGGGCGCCCTGGGGGTCGGGTGCGCCAAGGCGTGGTAATGCAGCAACAGCAAGAGAAAGAGCTTTCCTTTTGTAAAGGGGAAAGCTCTTTTTATTGTGCTCCGAAAACCACTGGCTGGGCCAGTGGTTCCAAAAAGCCTAAGGCGATGAGGAAAATAAAAAAGCTCCCTGCTATAATCAAAGTGCGGTCTGGCAGCTGCACGAAGAGAATAGCAAGGAGGTCATTCTATGAGCATAAATGACATCAATAGTTTATCTCATACGAAGTGGAATTGCAAATACCATATTGTGT
>CAYVHC010000208.1:0-1614 GCA_964451025.1 uncultured Bifidobacteriaceae bacterium | reverse complement strand
CCGCTGACAATCGGTTCGATGGCCGTGCGGCTGCGGGCGAGCAGGGCGCCCAGGCCTTTCGGCGCGCCGAACTTGTGCCCGGAAACCGCGAGCGTATCGGCGTCAAGGCCGCGGAAATCCACGGGAATCGTGCCCGCCGCCTGTACGGCGTCCACGTGGACGGGCACGCCGGCGGCATGGCAGATGCGCACCGCGCGGCTCACCGGCTCGATCGTGCCCACCTCGTTGTTCGCCATCATGATGCATGCGAGGGTGGCGCCCTGCCCGGCCTCGCGGGAGAGCACATCGAGATCGATATGGGCCTGCGCGTCGACGGGGATGCGCACGACGTCGAAATCGAAGAAATCATGCAGCCATTGGGCGGATTGCGCGACGGCCGGGTGTTCCACGGTCGAGATGAGGATGCGGTGGGCGCGCGTCGGCGCCTGGCCCGCCTCCCGTTCGCGCCTGATCTGGGCGAGCGCGATGCCTTTGACCGCGAGATTATCCGCCTCGGTGCCGCCTGAGGTGAAGATCACATCGCCGGCGTGCGCGCCCAGATCGGCGGCGAAGGATGCTCGCGCGGCGTCAAGTGCGCGGGCCGCCGTTTTGCCGCTCGCATGGACGCTTGATGGGTTGCCGTATCCCTCGGTCAGGAAGGGGGTCATCGCCTCGATCACGCTGGCGGGCACCGCGTCGGAGGCGGCGGCGTCAAGATACAGCTCGCGTTTCGGGCTATCCGACTGAACGGCGTGCAACTCCTGGGTTTGCGTGTCTTGGCTGGTTGCGTCCTGCCTGGTCATGCCCAATCCAATCCGAGATCGATTGCGCGCACGGAATGGGTGAGCGCGCCGACGGAAATCACGTCCACGCCGGTGGAGGCGACCTGCGGCACGCGTTCCAAGGTCATGGTGCCGGAGGCTTCCACGATGGCGCGGCCCGCGATCATGGCCACGCCTGTGCGCGTGTCCTCGAGCGAGAAATTATCCAGCATGATGGTGTCCGCGCCGCCTTCGAGCACTGCCGGAATTTGGTCAAGCCGGTCGACTTCCACCTCGATATGCGTGGTGTGGCCTACTTGTTCGCGGATATGCCTGATTCCGGCGGCAAGATCAAGACCGGCGGCCTGCATGGCGGCCACGTGATTGTCCTTGACCATCACCGCGTCGGACAGCCCGTAGCGGTGGTTGCGCCCGCCGCCGCAGACAACCGCGTACTTGTCGAAGGGCCTCAGCCCTGGCACGGTTTTGCGCGTGTCCGCGATACGGGCGTGCGAGCCGGGTGCCGCATCCACGGCGTCAACGAACGCTCGAGTCATCGTGGCGATGCCGCTCATGCGCTGGGTGAAGTTCAGAGCGACGCGTTCGGCGGTCAGCATGCCGCGTGCGTTGCCGTGGATGGTGGCGAGCGTGTCGCCGGCAGTGAAGCGTTCGCCGTCCTTGATACGCATGGTGACTTGGATGCCGGGGTCTACCTCGTGGAAAGCGGCGGCGAATACGTCCGCACCGCTGAATACGCCGTTTTCACGGGCGCTCAGCACGGCGGTCGCGGCCTCGTCGGCCGGGATGGTGGTCGCTGCGGTGATGTCTCCGGTCGGCGCGTCTTCCATGAGTGCACGGCGGACTGCCTCTTCAA
>CAYVHC010000207.1:0-1619 GCA_964451025.1 uncultured Bifidobacteriaceae bacterium | reverse complement strand
GTCCTTGGGGACGGCGCCGTACTTCTTGTACACGTTCATCGCCATCGTCCACTGGCCGCCGTCGCCCATCACGTCATGCAGAAGATGCTGCATGAGACGGGAGTCCGAGGGCTCGCCGGCGCGCACCAGCGCGGCGACATCCTTGAGGAAGTAGTTCACGCGTTCGAGCTTGTCGTAGTACATCGCGTAGTTCTGCGAGAACTCGAATTCCTTGAGCCCCAGGTTCTTCTTCGCGATGAACCGGGCGACGTTCAGCGAGCTGAACAGCCAGCAGCGGCCGGAACGGTCCTGGTGGGTGACGGTACCGTTGTCCACGGTCGTGGAGAAGCGGCGCTGCAGGCGGCGGGCCCGGTCATAGTTGCGGGCGACATCCTGGATGCCGGCGACAGTGACCGCGTTCATCGCGAGATGGTTATGCTCGCTCGCCTCGAACTCGTGGCGCAGGTTGTCCAACGCCTCACTGCTTAACGGTGTGATCTGATCCATACTCTATCCCTGTCTCTTGTCGGTCGTATTGCTTGTCGACGTGGTCCGGTGCCGGTATGCCTGGGTCGGTATGCCGGTGTGGGTATACCCGGATGCACCCGCCCGGCACGCCGTACATTTGCCGGGAGTACATACACCGGGAGGCGCGCCGGACGACCGCACGCTCCTCCTGAATGCCATGCCTTGGCGGACGCGCCCTGGGTGCGCCGCTATCGGCTACACCAACGGCGCCAACGGACCTTCCGAAGGCATCATATCAGGTTCGGCAATCAGTTGTTTGCCTTACCATCCCCGGCATCGCCCGCGGATGCCGGCAGCTGCGCCTGCTGCTGCGCCTGGCCGGCCAGTTGCTGGCCCTGGGCCGACGGCTGCGCGCCCTCGCCATCAGCGACCACACCGGTCACCGAGACATCGGCGTTTTCAGCCTGTGGCGTACCACCGAAATTGAAGCCGGAGAACGCGTTGGCGAACATCGAACGCAGCTCGGTCACGCGCTGCGTGATATTGGATTCCCGCTGCTGCAGCTCGGCGATATGCTTCTGCAAGCCATCCAGCTCGCTCTTCGCCGCCTGGCGACGCTCCTCGATCTGCTGCTCCGCGTCCGCAGTGGCTTTCTTCAGAATTTGCGCGGCCTGCTCGTCGGCCTCCTTGCGCTTCTGGTCAGCGTACGCGTCAGCCTCCTCGCGGGTCTTCTTCGCCTTGCCGATCAGCTCGTTCGCCTCCTGCTTGGCGGCAGTGCGACGCTCCTCAAGATTGTCAAGCAGCTCGTTGACCTTCTTCGTCGCATCATCCTGCTGGGCGGCGATATCCGCGCGAATCTGCTCGGCCTCGGCATCCACCTGGCTCATCGTCTGCGTGCGATGCACCTCGGCCTGGTCGGAAATCTCCTGCGCCTTCGCCTTGGCGGCATCGGTGATCTCACCGGCCTTGCGCTGCGCCTCGGTCATCGTACGGGACGCCTGCTCACGCACGTCGGCAAGCTTCTTGTTCGCCTCGGCGAGCGCCTTCTCGATCTGGTCGTTCGCCTCGCTCTTCAAATGCGTGATCTCCTCGTTCGCCGCCTTACGCTGGTCGGCGATCTTCTGGGTGGCGTCAGCCTTCATGTCGGAGATCTCGCGGTTCTGCTTGGCCAG
>CAYVHC010000206.1:0-1631 GCA_964451025.1 uncultured Bifidobacteriaceae bacterium | reverse complement strand
GCGGCAGGTAGAAGCGTCACCTTAGACTGGAAGACATTGCAACCTGAACCGAAGCCCGTCGCACACGGCAGCGCGGCGGGCCATGCGCGAGGAGGCCATATGAGTGAACATGCCGACATCGTCATCATCGGGGCCGGGCCGGGCGGATACGCCACCGCATTGCGTGCCGCGCAACTGGGCAAATCCGTTGTGCTGATTGAACGGGACGCCACACTCGGCGGCACATGCTTGAACCGTGGGTGCATCCCATCCAAGGCACTGCTGACCGCCACACGCACCATCGACACAATCGGACGCGCCCAGCAGCTGGGGATTGATGTCACACTCAGCGGCGTAGATTACGGCGCGCTACGCGATTATCGGCTGCACATCGTCGACACGATGACCAAGGGGCTGGCCGGTTTGCTCGCCCACCGCAAGGTCACAGTCATCCGCGGGCAGGCCGAGCTGACCGACCATTCCACAGTCAGTGTCACCCCCAGTGCCGGAACACAGCAGGTACAACGGTTCCGCAATGCGGAAATCCCCGAGGATGCCGGCCAGACCTTGGTCTTCAACGCGGAACATGTGGTCCTGGCCACCGGCTCGGAACCCAAGCCGCTGCCAGGCCAGCCGTTCGGTGGGGCACTCATCGATTCCACGCAGGCGCTGGCACGCAACCAGTTCCCGTCCAGTGCGGTGATTATCGGAGCGGGGGCGATCGCCATCGAATTCGCTTCCATGTGGCATGCCGCCGGGACCGATGTCACCATGCTGATCCGCAAAGACCGGCTGCTGTCGGCGTGGGACCGTAGGACGTCCATGGCGTTGACCCGTGAATTGAAGCGGCATGGCATCACCATCATCGACCACACCTCCGTCAGTCATGTCGATACGGGAGTCAATCTCGGCGCGACCGTCCATTACACGCGTGGCGATGACGCGACGGACCACACCGCGTACGGCGAAGTCGTGCTCGCCGCGATCGGCAGGACACCGAATACGGCAAGCCCGTGGTTCGAAAAGAACGGCATCGCCCTGACCGACGGTGGTTTCGTCGTCACCGATGCTTACGGACGCACCAATGTGCCCGGCATCTGGGCGGTCGGTGATATCACGGTCGGCCCGGCCCTCGCCTACCGCGCGTACGAGCAGGGTATCGTCATCGCAGAGTCGATCGCCGGGCTCAATCCCCAGCCGATTGACGATGACGCCGTGCCGCAGATTGTGTTCTCCACTCCGGAGGTCGCCTCCGTCGGTATGACGCTTGATGAGGCGCAGAAGCGCGACGATGTGCTGGAAGTCAAGGAAACCATATACCCGATGCTGTCGAACGCGCGTATGCTGATGAGCGGCTCCGCAGGATCCATGTCAGTCGTCAGCGGCATGCGGGCGAGCGACCCCGACACGGAGGTGATTCTCGGCGTGCACATGATGGCCCCCGTGGCCAGCGACCTGATCGCCGAAGCCCAGCAACTGGTCGGCAACCATGTGCCGCTCAGCCAGGCGGCGCGGCTCATCCACCCGCATCCAACCTTCAGCGAGACGCTCGGCGAAGCGATGCTCAAGGCGGACGGGCGGCCGTTGCATACGCGCTGAGCCGCACGACACCGCCGCGAGCCAGAACCGACCGCGGAAGGCTGCCCGCAGAC
>CAYVHC010000205.1:0-1643 GCA_964451025.1 uncultured Bifidobacteriaceae bacterium | reverse complement strand
GTGTCCGTCACAATGACCGTGTTCTGCAAACGGCTGTGTTCACCGCAGTAGATGTGCCACGGCAGCGGATCGCCATTGGTCTTTTCAATCGCCTCAAGCTGGCGTTCGGTGTAGGACAATGCCTGAATGCTGTCAGAATAGTTGATGTTGCCGGGCTGCATATCAACGGGATTATAGTTCTGGGCGTAATCTACTCCCAGGTTGTCGAAACAGCTAAAGCCCTTCTGCTTGAATGCGCCGTCGTGATCGTTGATGTACAAATCCAGCAATTCCGGAGAAGCGTCCCGTTTTCCGGTTTCGGGATCGACGACGTAGTCCACGCCTTCAACGCCCCAATGATGCAGCAGCATGCCCTCGTCGCTGGAGAGGAAGTTGATCAGTTCCATGACTCTTTCGGGGTGCTTGCAGTTCTTGGTTACGACAATGTTGCCGAAGCCGGGAACCATGGAATTGACCTGCATAATGATGCGGGGACTGTCCGCCGTGGCGTCCGTGCGGAAGGGCATCTCAACGTAGGTATACTGAGGCGTTCCCCGTTCTATCATCAGGTTGTTGGTGGAACCAAACAGCCAGCGGGCATACCAGCTTGCAAGGCACTGCGTCGTGTTGGATTTGGCAACCAGCTGGTCGCACTTATCCGTGAAGCATTCCGGATCCAGCAGGTCGTTGCGCCACATGGCATTCCAGAACGCGAGCGTGTCGTGATACAGGGCATTGTCGGCCCATGTGTCGAGAATCGGGTGGGATTCATCCAACAAATTGGTGGCCTTCACCTGGTTTCCGCCGCTGACATGATACACTTCGGGAATCAAAATGCCCAACGTGTTGTAGCCCCACGCTTCGCCCAACGGCAAATCGACGTATGTTTCCAAACCGTCTTCCGTCGTGGGATGGTTGGCCTTCGCAGTTTTGAAAAATTCCAGCCATTCAGACGCCGTCAGCAGATTGGGCCAGCCTTGTTCCTCCAGCAAGTCTGAACGCACCGTCCAGGCCAGCGGCGTATCATATGTTCCGGAAAGCGCGCCGGTTGGGCTGATGTAGAAATACAGCTTGCCGTCCGGAGCACAGGCGCGGGCACTGGGAAGGGCCGCGGCGAAACGCGCAAAGAAGTCCGGCATAATGTCCTGATAATCGTCGTAGCTCAGCAACGCGCCCGCGTTGATATATTGCTGCGTCAATTCCGCGGTGTTGATCTGCATGCTCTCCGGATAATCGCCGCCTGCCAGCCACAAGGCGCATTTCTCGCTCCAATCCCCTGTAAATGCGACAAACTCAATCTCGATGTTGAACTTTTCCTTGATGTGTCTGCCAATTTCAAAATCAGCCGTGTTATAGCTTTCGCTCAAACCATCCTTCAGCCAGGTGATCACATAGGGATCATCATGTTCCACGGCCATGGCGGCAGGAATGCTCGCCGCCAACAGGACCATCGCCAGGATTAAGCACCATCGTTTCTTCATTTGGGTCACCTCCACCTTATTTGCAACGGCTTCGCAGCATCGCGGCGCCGTAAGCATCCCCTCTACGCCTTGATGGCCCCCACCAGCAAGCCCTTGACAAAGTACTTCTGCAGGAATGGATAGACGCACATAATTGGAAGGATTGTAACAAACGTTAATGCCGATTTCAACCCGATGGGAGAA
>CAYVHC010000204.1:0-1667 GCA_964451025.1 uncultured Bifidobacteriaceae bacterium | reverse complement strand
GTTTGGTGGCGTCAGGTCGTGGGGCGGGTCGCTGACAATCGGGCACGGGATGGGGGTGTGTCATCAGAACCGCATGATTCCGCCATTCCTCGGCTGGCCGGTGTGGCGGGCTCGTGCTTTAGGCTGTTCTCGGTTTACATCATTCCTTGGTATCTTTTCCGCACGATGGGAATCGAGGGCCGGCATGCGTGGCGCGGCGGTGCAAGACCGGTACCCGGGTGCCTGCGAGTGGGGTGAATCGTCGTCGCGTGGCCCAAAAACCGCATGATTCCGCCGAACTCATGGGTGTCGCAGTGCTTATGGATGATTCTGGTTTCTTGATGACCTCTCCGCACCGCGGATTTCGGTGGGTGATTCGGCTGGTGTGGAGGTGCAGGGATGGTGTGTGGTTGGGGGCCGGTCTGCATCGGATGCCAAAAACCGCATGATTCCGCTGATGTTTGCATGGCAGGCTCGCCGGGTGTCGCTCCAGGTAGTTCGCGGGTCGCACCATCTTACGGTATCTTTTCCGCACGGTGAGAATCGAGGTTCGATTCGCGCAGCGTGGTGATGCGGGTTCGACACCCGGGCGGATGCGGTTCGTGCCGCATGTCAGGATTCGCATGATTCCGCCGATTCTGTGGGTATTGCAGGAATGGGGATTTCCTTGTTCGGCTCCAGTGCCTCGGTATCTTTTCCACACGGTGGGAATCGAGGCTTGACTCGCGTGACGTGGAACTGCGGGTTGCGACGTCCCGCGTTCCCACTCGGGAATGACGAATCGGCAGACCCGCAGGATTCCTCGAATACCGGAACCCAGCGGATCTGCCGATGGTTCTGCTGCTGGTCGTGTGTTGCCGTCTGTGACCCGCTATGTGCAATCAGCGATAGATGGCGAATCCGGCGGTGAAGCTGATCTTCTTCTGCACGGCGAGCACCAGCTGCAGGAAGCCGAAGGACTCGAGCTCGCGAGCGCGCTTCAGGGCGCCCGCGTCGATCGCGTCGAGCCCGCCAGCCTTCACCAGGTCGATGAACGCGGCCTTGGCTGCGTCGTCATCGCCGGCGACCAGCACGGTGGACTGGGCGTCGCCGGTCTTCTTGGAGGCGATGTTCGCGGCGAACACGGTGTTGAACGCCTTGAGCACGTGCGACTTGGGGAGCTTGGCCTGCAGTTCGGCGGCTGCGGAGCTGTCGGCCGGCACGACGAGCGAATCGAAGGTGGAGAAGTCCAGCGGGTTGGTGATGTCGACGACGGTCTTGCCTTCCAGCTGGTCGCCGTACTGCTCGGCGATGGAGGCGAGGGCCGGGTACGGGACGGCGAGCACGACGATGTCGCCCTCGATGGTCGGGTTCTCGGAGTGCGAGTCAAGCGACTGGACGGTCGCGCCGGCGTCCTCGAAGATGCTCTTGATTGCGGTGCCCATGTTGCCGGTGCCGAAAATCGTGATGGTTGCCATGGTGGTTCCTTTTGTGTCGGCGGATGTGTGCCGCCTGCTGTGTTTGTGGTTGCGGTGTGTCCGCGGTGGTCTTGCGTCCACTGTGTCGGCCGCGTTGGCTGCGTTTTCTGTTGTTTACTTGTGTCCGTCGCGTCCGTGTGTGTGATGCTGCGGAACTGCTAACAATTTGTTAGCGCTGAGATGATGCTACCACTAACTTTTTGTTAGCGCATCCGGCGTGTCGTCGGTACA
>CAYVHC010000203.1:0-1672 GCA_964451025.1 uncultured Bifidobacteriaceae bacterium | reverse complement strand
GCTTTCTCTCAGTTCCACGTCCTTGTCGCGGCCGATACGGACGCCGGTATCATCCGGCTGATGCGATTCCGCCGCAGATGATGACAGGACCGCATCCTGGACAGGTGATTGTGTCGTGGTCATCGCTCCTCCTTAATGGTCATCGGGTCACCCCGCGGGATGGGCCCTGCGGGACGCGTCACGATCGTGCGTGGCTTGCGAGAACTTCGAGTCCGATAGCATGCATGCCATGCCTCTGCCGTTTTCGTTGTGATTTATCAAAGGTTGCGATGATTTCCGTTGCGTAAACGCAATATTGCGACTAAAAATGCGGCGTAACGCGGAATTTTCCCCTTGGTCGCGCATCGTGAACAAACACCTGCTGATATGGTCGCATGAGAGTTCAGCATGATATCCACGAACCGTTCCCGGCGGCAGGCTCCCCGGACAACGGCGCCGCAGCCATGGAACCGCACAAGTGCACGTTGCTCGACGAGACGAACAAGGCGATCATCCGCGAATTGCAGAAAAGCGGACGCAAGCCGTACGGGGCGATCGGCAAGGTGGTCGGCCTGTCCGAAGCCGCCGTGCGAGGGCGCGTCCAGCGACTGGTCGAGGCGGGGATCATCCAGATCGTCACCGTCACCGATCCCATCCAGCTGGGGTATCGCAGGCAGGCCCTGATCGGCGTGAACACCAGCGGCGACCTGGACGCGATTGCCGACCGGCTGCGCAAGACCGGCGGCATTGATTACATTGTCGCAGCGGCCGGGCGTTTCGACATGCTGCTGGAGGTGTTCACCGCCGATGATGACGACCTGCTCGACCTGGTGATGCGCATCCGCAAAATTCCCGGGGTGGACCATACCGAGGTTTTTACCTATTTGCGGCTCATTGAGCAGCGGTACGATTTCGGCGTGCGGTGAGGCGCGAAGGCCGACAAGCACAGGCAAGGACAGGAACCGCAAGACAGGAACCGCAGGGCATCGCCCCTTCTCGAAGTCCCCGTATCCAGACCCGCACACAACGTGGCCGATAGTGCCACAACCCGCGCAACCCGGCAGTGTTACCGGCGGTCATGCGGATTCATGGTGTCGCCGTCGTCCGGCAACCCCGAGCTGTTCGCGCATCCGGCAGGCGCCGGAGCAGCCATCATTGCGACACCCAACATGATGTCCGAAATATGAGACACGCGACCATATTGTGGAATATCAATATTGTGGAGTATCACCGACTGATTCCGGTCCGGCAATGCCGTCTGGGCCGGATGGCCCGACAAAGCGATGGCCGGCTGCCATATGCGGCAACCGGCCATCATCGTTCCCGATGCGCCCGCAATCAGCGCGCGGCTTCAGTGACGAGCTTGTAGTTCGCGAACTCGCGGATGCCGAGCGGGCCCATCTCGCGGCCGAATCCGGAGTTCTTCACGCCGCCGAACGGCAGTTCCGCGGAATCGGCACCGGATTCGTTGATATAGGTCATGCCGGATTCCAGACGGTCCGCGAAGCGCAACCCCTGCTCATGATCGGTGGCGAACACGTAGGAGCCGAGACCATACGGCGAATCGTTGGCGACCGCGATGGCTTCATCCTCACTGGACACCCGGTAGAACTGGGCGACCGGCCCGAAGAACTCCGTGCGACGAGCAGCAGCGGGATCGGCTTGTAGACGCGGTTGGCGAGCGTGGTCGTGA
>CAYVHC010000202.1:0-1677 GCA_964451025.1 uncultured Bifidobacteriaceae bacterium | reverse complement strand
TAAATATTTTTCAGTACAGCTTTCACTGTAATTTTTTACTTTACATCCATAAACTTATTTTTAAGCAAGGTAAGATCAAGTATATTTACTTTACCGTCACCGCTTATATCTGCATTTTCTTTAATTATTTCCACATCATAATTCAGCAGGAATCTGATAAGTTTTACAATATCTGCCGTAGTTACCGCACCGTTACCGTCAACGTCCCCTTCGGTTTTTTCAGTTCCGGAAACGGATACAAATGAATGACCATTTTCTTGTGCATATCTTTCCGCATAGCTTCCTTCATCTGCATGTATCACAATATCTGAACCGTTGACAAACGCATATATTCCAATAAATTCAACACTGGCTGGCAATGTAATATCCCTCAGCTCATCACACATATAAAATGCACCATTGTATATTTTTGTCACTCCATCAGGTATAACAACTGATTTAATACCAGGCAACTCTGCAAAAGCATGTTCCCGTATCTCCTTTAATCCGGCAGGAAGATTAATCTCCTGCAGACTCAGACAACGAATGAAAGCATTCTCACCTATAACAGTTACACTGTCCGGTATCTTCACTGTTTCCAGGTTTTCGCATGAATAAAATACATTCCTGCCTATAGTTTCAATACCTTCAGGAATTATAACCTCAGTAACCTTCTGGTTTTCTGCAAATGCATACTCACCTATTTGTTTTATGTTATCAGGAATTGTTACGACGCCTTCACATTCGGACGCGTCAAAAAGTACATCGCCGAAAGTAACCAAAGGATTCTCTTTCTGTTTATTTTCAAGCCACGGGGTATGTTTAAAAGATAAAGCACCTGGTATAATTCCATCCGGAAAACTTACCTCTGCAAGTTTTATACAATAAATAAATGTTTCATAACCTATTTTCCTGATGCTTTCAGGCAGAACGACCCTTTCCAGACCGTAACAGTGTGAAAAAGCTTCGTTTCTGATTGTCTCAGTACCTTCAGGCAGTATAACTTCAGTGATGTTTTCACAACCCGAAAAGGCACGTTCTCCTATCAGCCGAATATTATCAGGGAAAACTATATTATTTAATTTATAACAGGATTCAAATGCCTCATTATCTACAGCCATGAGTTTTTCTGAAAGCTTTACACTTTCAAGATACCGGCACTTTGAAAATGTTTTTTCTTCAATTACTGATACACCTTCAGGAACTGATATGCTTTCGAGTGACAAACAGTTCTCGAATGCACTTTTTCCGATTTTGACAATACTGTCAGGAGCAGAAATGCCTCTAAGGGCGGAACATCCTGAAAAAGCTGAGTTTCCTATCTCCGTTACACCTTCAGGCAATGATACATTTACTATATTTTTGTTTTCTCTGAAAGCTCCGCCAGCGATTTGTCTGATATTATCCGGAACAACAACTTCTCCGCTGCATCCTTTTCCTGAGATTAAGATATCATTTACTGTTACCAGTTCGGTTTCCTTCTCTTTCTGTTCAAGCCACGGAGTCCCGGCGAATGCATCCTCACCAATTGAATTAACACTTTCCGGTATTTCTATTTCGGTTAGTTTTTCACAGTTTCCAAAGGCATGACTGTCTATATGTACTACTGAAGACGGAAGAATTATTTTTTCTGCGTTACCGTTTGTCGCATTTGAAGCTATACAGGTTACACCTTCAGGTATTGTTATCTCTTTATTA
>CAYVHC010000201.1:0-1689 GCA_964451025.1 uncultured Bifidobacteriaceae bacterium | reverse complement strand
CCGGCCCTCACGTTCGTTCTCTGCCGAATCCGCCCGAATCCAGAGAACGGAACACGTCATGATCCAGGACATCATATGAGCCATCTGCCACAGACCGCCCTTGTCGGGCGGCACACAGCCACATCCATCACCAGCCGTATCCGCAAGGCGCTCGCCGCCACGACAGCCGTCGTCCTGGCTGCGACGCTCGGCGCATGCGGATCCGCCGGAACCGCCTCGAATGGACTGACCAAGACCACGTTCATGCTGTCCTGGGCGCCCGACACCAATCATATCGGCGTGTATGTGGCCAAACACAACGGGTATTTCAAACGAGCCGGGCTAGACGTCGATATCGTGGCCGTCGCCCAGGCAGGCGCCGAACAGTCGGTCAACAACGGTGTCGCGGACTTCGCACTGTCCAATCTCACCAATGTCTCCACCTACAGCCTCAAAGGCGCCACGCTCAAGCAGGTGCTCCAGGTGCAACGCAAGCCGAGCGCCATCTGGTGCTCGCTGGCCTCGAACACGTCCATCACCCGCCCGCGGGATTTCGACGGGAAAACCTTCGCCACCTTCGGATCCAGCGAATCCGACGCGGTCATTAAGCAGATGATTCAAACCGATGGAGGCAAAGGCCAATTCGACAAGGTGACGGTTGGCACGTCCACATTCCAGACCCTGTCCAGCGGCAAAGCGGATTTCGGCGGGTTCTACGCGACCTGGGAAGGCGTGCAGGCCGATATGTACGGTCCGAAACTCAACTGCTTCACCGAGCCTGATTACGGGGTGCCCGGCAATGCCGATTCGATCGGCATCATCACCAACGAGAAGACCATCAAGACCGACCCGAAACTGGTCAAGGCCTTCACCCAGGCCGCGCAGCAGGGCTACGAGTACGCCTACGCGCATCCCGACCAGGCCGCGCAGATCCTGGTGGACGAAGCCCCGGAAGCCAACCTCAAGCTCGCGTTCGTCAAGCGCAGCATGCATGTCATCGTAGACGGCCAGTATTGGGGGGATCCGAAGGACATCGCGTCAGGCGAACTCGTGTTCGGCAGCAACGATACGGCGACGGCGCAACAGTATGTCGATTTTCTTGCCCGCGCGGGTGCCTATACAGACGCCTCCGGCAACGTGGTGCATACCGCCCCGAAAGCCAAGGATCTGGCCACCGACCGTTTCCTCGGCGAGTGATCCCGCATTCGTGATATCCCGCTGCGCGTGCGCGCAAGGCACGATATCATGGGAGCGGAACCAAGCCGGGGATGTCAACCCGGTATCATGCGCGATTAGGGGAGGGAGTGTATGGATTCGACGACCGACCACGAGGATTCCTCCCGAGGCGCGCCTGCAGCCGGGGAAGACCAGTTGGCGCCCATTTTGCTGGATATGGACACCGGCGTCGATGATGCGCTGGCCATCGGGCTGCTCATGGCATATGCGCCCGAGCGGCTGGTCGCCGTCATCGCGACATACGGCAATGTCACACAATCAGTGGCGCAACGCAACACCCGCGATGTCCTTGATTTGCTGGGAGGCGGGTCAATTCCGGTATTCGACGGCTGCCGTTGTCCTTCCTGGGCCGACGGTTTCGTCGCAGACCGGGCATGCGCGCATTTCCATGGGGACAACGGGCTGGCGGACTTGCATGTCCAGGATTACATGCCGGCGCCTGCACGGCATGACGGCGCTCCAAGTGTGCACGGT
>CAYVHC010000200.1:0-1693 GCA_964451025.1 uncultured Bifidobacteriaceae bacterium | reverse complement strand
TTCACAGGGCGGTCAACGTCGGCACAACCAGGGAGAGAACCCTCTACCGACCCTCAGGACGGTCTCAGCGTCGGTAGAGGGACGGGAAGTGGGATTAGAGGTCGAGGAAGTGGTCCAGGCCGACGGTGAGACCGGGGTAGTTGCCGGACGCGATCTTGCGTACAGCGAGCAGGACGCCAGGCATGAAGGAGATGCGGTCGAAGCTGTCGGCACGAATCGTCAGCTGCTCGCCGGCGTTACCAAACAGGACCTCCTCGTGGGCGTTGAGACCGCGAAGACGCACCGCGTGCACGTGGATGCCGTCAATCACCTGGCCGCGCGAGCCGCCGTCGGTCTGCGTATTGTCCGGGACAGCGCCAAGACCGGCATCCTTCCGTGCTTCGGCGATGGCGTGCGCAGTGTGGATCGCCGTGCCGGAAGGCGCATCCACCTTGTTCGGATGATGCAGTTCGATCACCTCAGCGGATTCGAAATAGGGCGCCGCGACCTTCGCGAAATAGTCCGCCAGCACCGCGGAAATCGCGAAATTCGGGGCGATAAACACGCTCTGGTTTTGCCGCGGTGCCTTCGCGAGCGCAGCACGGACCTGGTCGAGTTTCTCGTCGGTCCATCCGGTTGTGCCGACAACCACGTTGACGCCTTGGGCGACGAGAGCGAGCACGTTGTCCAGCGAGACGGTCGGCACGGTGAATTCGACGACGACATCAGTGTTTTCAGGGGTGATCTGCGTAAGGTCATCGCCCGCATCGAGCGCAAGCGCGAGGCTCGTGTCCTCCGCCCCGTTCACCGCTTCGACCACGTGCGACCCCATGCGTCCCTTGGCGCCGACGACGGAAACCTTGATCATGTTCGCTCCTTGCCTGATTCCGGGCGGCCCGTATGCCATGAATCGCATCGGACCGCCCGAATATCATCAATACACCCTTACGGATACTTACTCTTATGAATCTAAAGAGACGCTTCGACGGCATCGACAGCTTTGCCGGCTTTGTCGGCTTTGTCGCTGCCCCGCCGTGACAACCGCCATCCGAGCAGCGCGATCGGTATGGCGCACGCGGTGGCAATCCACGGGATCATGAGCCCGGCATGCGGACCTGCATAATCGACGACCACGCCGGCGATGGTCGAGCCGAGCGACGTGCCGACGGTTCCGGCGGTGGTCACCCACGACAGGCCTTCGGTCAGTGAGCCTTCCGGCACGATGTCCTTGACAATAAGGTTGCCGGTCGCGAACAACGGCGACACGCACAGTCCGGCAAGGACTTCGAGCACACCGAGCACAATCAGATGATCCATGCTCAGGCGGAACATCACGTATCCGCAGGTCAACAGGCACAGGAAGACCACCATATGCGACCAGTTCGAGCCTTTGAGTTTGCGTGCGCCGAAGATAATCGCCCCGATGCACGAGCCGAGGGCGAACATGGCGAGCTGCAATCCGAGGAATTTCTCGATGCCGAGCGCCTTGTAGTCAGCGGTCATCGACACGTCGAAGGCGTTGAAGCTGATGTTGAACACAACGAACACGGCGAGCAGCGGTCCGATACCCGGATAGGTGAACACGCTGCGATTGCGGCGACGCGGGGTGCGCAAACCGCCACTGTCAAGCGTGACGGCCGTGTCGGAGCCGGTTTCAGGCCCGCGACTGGCTGCACCCAGCACGTCGGCGTCGTCGGAGGGTGCGGGTTTGACC
>CAYVHC010000199.1:0-1717 GCA_964451025.1 uncultured Bifidobacteriaceae bacterium | reverse complement strand
TATGCCCATGTCGCTGATTTCGTAATACAGCGGAGTGACCAGGGTTTCAAACGGAATGGTCAGGCCAATCAGGAACAGGAAGTAGATCAAGCCTTTGCATGGCACGCTGAGATGGGCGAACGCGTAGCCGCCCAGGGAGCATAGAATCACCACGCTCGGGACCACGACAACCACCAGCAGCATGCTGTTCAGCAGCAACGGGGTGATATTCGCCATCTTCCAGGCGTCCACGAAATTATGCCACTGCGGGTGAGCGGTGAATTGGATACCTTCAGGAGTTGAACCTTGCGGTTGAATCGCCGCGGAAAACATACTCACGAAAGGTATGATGCAGAACACGATAGTCAGCGCGAGCATGATGCCGCCGATTACCTTCGTACTTTTGGACTGCTCCATCGCGATCACTTATCCTTCCCATTGACCAAACGTTGCAAAGGCCCCACAATCAGCAGGACCAGCACCATCAACGCGACAGCCAGCGCCGACGCGAGGCCCACACTTTGCTGTGTGAACGCCAGCCGGTATACCTGGACGCCCGGCACCATCGTCGAAGTTCCCGGTCCACCCTGCGTGGACATATAGACCACGTCAAAGCTCGCCAATGCCGCGATAATCGTCATCGTCAGGCATACGCCGATTTGCCCGCGCAAGCCGGGGAGTGTGATGTAGAAGAGCTGTCTCCACCACCCAGCTCCGTCCAAGCTCGCCGCCTCATACAGCGATTGGTCGATGTTCCCGATGCCGGAAAGCAGCAGAACCACGCAGAACCCGAGTTGGAGCCAGAACCCGATGACGCCGACGGCATTCAACGCGGTTGCCCTGTCGCCAAGCCAAACATGAGTGGCATCACCAAGCCCGACCGCACGGAGCAGCTGGTTGACCGTGCCCTTGTCGGCAAGCATCCACGTCCACGCGACACCTGCCGCCGCGCCCGGAATCACTCGCGGCAGGAACAGGCACACCTGGGCGAACGATCTTCCACCACCGGAACGCATGTCCTTGATCAACACCGCGATAATCAAGCCGAGCACAATCGGCACTAGCGAGAAGAAGATGATCAGATAGAACGAGTGAAGTATCGAACCATACAAATCCGGGTCGGTAAACACCGTCTGATAGTTCTTCAATCCCACGAACGTGCTCTCATCGATGCCATTCCAGTCGTAGAAGGAGTACCAAACCGTCTGGATGATCGGCCAGAGTTCAAACGTTCCATAGAACAGCAAGGCAGGAAGCAGGAACAACAGTCCCACCAGCTTCAACGGCAGATAGCGCTTTTTCTTCCCGGTGCCGATATCACGCGGGCGAGCCGCCGTTGCACCGATACGTTGATTCTTCATTCCCATCACGTCCAAAATCGATGTATCCGAATTGAAATGCCGGGCAGAGTGCAAGGGGATTAACACCCCGCCCGGCACAGGTGGTCACGGATGCGGCAGGCCCCGACTAGTCGGCGATCTCTTTCTCATACTGAGCCTGCACGGAATCCACGAACTGCTGCGGGGTCATCGACCCATCAAGCAGGGACTGGAATCCAGGAACCAGCGCGCTTGCCTGCATGCCAGCGGTGGCGTTGTTGATGTAGTCGGTGGTATTGCCCGTCTTCACCAGTGCCGCATACGACGTGAGGATTTCGCCAAGCAGCTGGTTGTCCGTCTTCGGGGTCTTTCCTTCGCCGATCGGCGGATATCCATTGTCGACCGCGATCTGCCGGGCT
>CAYVHC010000198.1:0-1720 GCA_964451025.1 uncultured Bifidobacteriaceae bacterium | reverse complement strand
GGTCGGGCCGGCGGGATTTGAACCCGCGACCCCTTGACCCCCAGTCAAGTGCGCTACCCAAGCTGCGCTACGGCCCGATCGACGTTTCTAACGCCGAGGCAAGACGATACCACGGCCAGCATGAATTGGCAATTCGGCTCAATCCAAAGTGTCCACCATCGGCGGAGTTGCGCGGATTCCACAGCGTGTCGCAAGAAGAGGATGCGCGGGGCAGGAAGGCACACGAGGCAGCACAGCCGCTATGTGCAAGCAGCCACTGACACATAGCTCGACTTCCTGTGGAACAGTGGCAGCGGGCATTGTCGTCAGTCGCGAATAAATTTGAGCTTTGTATTGCTCGTTATTCTGACATGATGCGGTTTTTGGGGGGACCAATCACAATGGCACATGATGAGACAACAGCTGCGACAGCCACGACAACCACTGAGCCGCAGCCCACAGCTCCCGAGGATCCTGCAGCACCGGCTGATTCACTTCACGGAACGCCTGCCGCCAACGACGGCGCCGGGGCATCAACGCCGCAGGCCGGCTTCGAAGCGTTCGAAGAGAAGATGCTCGACAACAACATGTCGGATCTGTCCATCCAGCAGTTCCGTCATCTCTATACCGCATGGAAGAACGGCTCGCGCACGGTGATCCCTGAATCCACCATCACGCCGATCAAGGAAGGCGAGATATCCAGCGTCGCCGAGGAGCATGAGAGCCTCGACCACGATTTCGCTATGGAGGCGTTCCGCCATACCGCATTCCTCAAGCTCAACGGAGGCCTCGGCACTTCCATGGGGCTTGAGGGCCCCAAGTCCTTGCTGCCGGTGCGCCGTCACAAGGCCCGCCAGATGCGTTTCATCGACATCATCATGGGCCAGGTCATCGCCTCACGCATCCGCCAGGATGTGCCGCTGCCGCTGGTGTTCATGAATTCGTTCCGCACATCCGGCGACACGCTCAAGGTCATGAAGGCCGACCAGCGTTTCCGTCAGGAGAACGTACCGTGGGAAATCGTGCAACACACCGAGCCCAAGATCGATGCCGCCACCGGCGCGCCCGCGCAGTTCCCGGAGAACCCTGAGTTGGAATGGTGCCCACCCGGGCACGGCGACGTGTTCAGCACCATCTGGGAATCCCATCTGCTGGATTCCCTGCAGGCCGCCGGCATGGAATATCTGTTCATCTCTAATTCCGACAACCTTGGCGCACGCCCGTCCAGCACGCTGGCGGGAGCCTTTGCGAAATCAGGCGCTCCCTTCATGGTGGAGGTCTCCAAGAAGACCCTGTCCGACCGCAAGGGCGGCCAGATTGTACGAGACCGCAAGAGCGGCCAGCTCATGCTTCGAGAAATTTCGCAAGTGCCGGAAAGCGACCTCAGCGCAGCTCTCAATTACCGGCATCACCGTTACTTCAACACGAACAACATCTGGGTGCGCGTGGATGCGCTCAAGGAGCTGCTCGCGCAACATGACGGCGTGCTCGACCTGCCGATCATCGTCAATCGCAAGACCGTGGATCCGTCCAACAAGAACACCGAAAAGGTCATCCAGCTGGAGACTGCTATGGGTGCCGCCATTTCGCTGTTCCCCAACGCCACGTGCATCGAGGTGAACCGTTCTCGGTTCCTGCCGGTGAAGACAACGAACGACTTGTTCGTCATGCGTTCGGACCGCTTCTCATGCTCTAAATGGCACTTTACCGCATTATCTGCACAATAAACTAAATCAGCCCC
>CAYVHC010000197.1:0-1728 GCA_964451025.1 uncultured Bifidobacteriaceae bacterium | reverse complement strand
TACGGGGCGAATATCGCCGAACTCATCGCCCGTAACCTCGCCGGCCCGGCGTGGATGGGCGGCGACACTGAACAGACAGTAAAGGAGACCGACCGTGCGTAACGTGATTGACTGGTGCGACAGGCACATCATGGCGACTTACGTTCTTATCACATTCTTGTTGACTTCCATCCTCTTTGTCTTGCTTTTCGTCTTCGCTCCTCTGCACTCACAGACAGCGGCCGCCAAGCCGGTGAAAACGCCAGCCACGACGGTGTCCTGCACCACCATTTACTCCAGTGACTGGAAGGACTATGCCTACGAATGCAAGGTCAAGCTGAAGGACGGGCGGACCGTCACCTGCGTCAACATCAGCAAGGGCACCTCCTGCGACTGGGCGCACGCCACAACCAAGAAAGGCAAATGAACAAGCATGGATGACAACTCCGATAATGTTCTATGGGATGTGGTGTGTTGCCTCTATGCCCTACTGGGGATCGGAGCACTTCTAACACCGCTCATTTTCATGGTTTGGTTCCAATCACCCGGCTCCAACGCCCTTCGCGAATGGGCCGGTATGCCCCAAGTAACCGTGAAAACCGTGAAACCCAAGACCATCCCATGCAAGACCCTCGACGACAAGGCCGGCACCAAGGAATGCAAAGTCACATTGGACGACGGGCGGACCGTCACCTGCGTCGTCGACAGTCGAGGCAGAAGCTGCGACTGGAGGAACGCGAAATGAGCGTCACCACCCGGATGCGCCCCGGATACTCGCTGGTCTGTGAACAACCCGGATGCGGCAGGCGGCTCGCCGTCGATGGGCGCGTCATGTGGTTCGACCCGGACGTCCTCGAACTGGACGCGCTCCGGGCGGACTGGCAGCACGACGGGGACGGCAGATGGTATTGCCCCAAGCACTGGCACCTGACCTGCCACTACTGCGGGCGAACGGCGGTCGGCGACCCCGACCGGCTGGCCGAGGCCGGCTGGGAGGCCGGCTTCTGGACCGGGCACACCTGCCCGGACTGCGCCGGGACGCATTGATACAGCAAACAGGAAAGGAGACACTATGGGCATGCATGAATTCCACGTCACCACCTACGTCTTGACATGCGATGAATGCGGCACACAATACGGCGGATTCGGAGAATACCTCGATATCCCGAATCTCTACCAGCATGCGATGAACGCGGGATGGCAGACCGACGACGACCACCACTATTACTGCCCCGAGCACTGGCAGTTCAACTGCCAAACGTGCGGACGCCGATACAGCCGGCCCAACCCCGACACCAAGGAGGGGACACGGTGGGTCGAAACCCATGGCCGCGACTGCCCGGAGTGCATCAGGAAAAAGAATCTGTCCGAGTTCGAGAGACTGGCGCGGAAACTGGAGGAGTAGCCGATGGCTTGGCACGGCACGCGGGTCGTCGAATACCGGCTCGACTGCGACCTGTGCGGCTTCCCCTACGACCGGGTCTCGACCGACCTGAAAACGTTGGAACGGGACGCGCGGCTCGACGGCTGGCGGATCGGCGGCGGGCGGTACGCCTGCCCGGACTGCGCGGGAAAGGAGAACCAATGACCCAAGAAGAACGGGATACGACCATCGACTGGGCCGACGAGGCGAAACACCTGTACCGGCTCGCCGAGGACTGCCGCGGCGAACGCGACAACCTCGTCGACGCATGGGACAGGTGGGCGAACCGGACCGCCGCCAAAGCCGACCCCGGCTATGAGGCGATC
>CAYVHC010000196.1:0-1730 GCA_964451025.1 uncultured Bifidobacteriaceae bacterium | reverse complement strand
TGAGCCGCGGGGGGCTGGGGGGGGAGGGGGGGGCCGCGGGAAATACCCCCGCGGGAGCCATGCGGGCCGCCAGGGAGCTGGTCAGTGCCATTGTGGCTCTGGCGGAGGGGGCGGAATAAAACGCAAAAAAGGAGCCGCATCCGCGGCTCCTTTGAAAAAATCTTTACTGATCCAGCAGCTGCCGGATGGCCTTTTTGTCTTCCTCGGTGATTTCCGCCCGCTTCAGCAGGGCTTCAAACAGGCCCACCACCTGGGGCTTGTGCCGATGGCAGAAGACGGTCTGTGCGTAGTATTCTTCCCGGGTCATGGTGGGGGCGAACACCCGGCCATAGGTCTTGATGCGCTTGACCACACCAGCCTCTACAATGGCGCCCTTTACCAGCAGGCCATTGAGCAGAATGTGTACGGAACTGTCCTTCCAGGTCTTTTCCTCAGAGCGTTCCAGCAGATCTGCCCGGGACAGTGGGCCTTCCGCATCCCAGAGCACATCCATAATTTCCATTTCACTTCTTGTCAGTTCCATATTTGCCTCCGCATTGTTTTTCTGTATACATTATAACAGGGATACAGATTTTGTCAATCGAAAAATATGAAAAAATGGAAACAAATTTCAAAATTCCTTTGGGGAATTCGGTAGATATTGCGACAAATTGGAAAAAGTGACTGAAATTTTCCTGGAAATTTCTGTAAGTCTTCACTACCGTCGGCCCTGTTTCCCGGCTTTACAGCCCCGATACCATGCCCTTTTCCGCTGCCAGGCAGCCCGCAAGACGGGAGATAAAGGCCGCATTGGTGGGCCTGGAAATCTGGCCCCAACGGTCCGGGGCAAAGTACCGCCGCCACACCCGGTCATCCCGATTGACCCAGGCGGCGCAGACGGCGCTGCGAATGGAGCGCTCCACATTTCTGCCCATACATCGGCACTGCTTTCCCACGGCGGGGTAGAGCTCCTTGGTCAAAGGCTGGCGGGGGTCAGCCGCCATCAGAGGGATGGCCTGGCACAGATACTGGAATCCGTCCAGCTTGGTGGGTACCCCCAGCTCCATGAGCATCTGGGCCGCCGCGCTGTGGGGCTCCCACTTGGGCAGCAATCCGTTCCACTGGGGATCCAGATCCCGAATCCGGGCCGCAGTGGCCAGGATATCGCAGGGCTTGCGAATCAGGTACGCCACCCCCAGCCGCCCCAGAGCTCCCACCGCATAGGGAGAAAAGTAGGTGGACAGCGCCAGCACCGTGGGCCGCTGGCCCCCTTTGGCCACGCTTTGCAGCAGACTCACTCCGTCCAGCTCCGGAAGCATCACATCCAGCACCAGCACCTGGGGCCGAAAGGACTGGATTACGCCCAGGGCTTCCCTTCCGCTGCGGCACATGCGCACCGTATAGGCATCCCCTACGGCATCCGCCAGGCTTTGCCCGAAGTCTTCTCTTCCGTCAACGATCAGCAGTTTTCGTGTTTCCATATCCTTTCCACCTTCTTGTAAGGATTTTTTATTTGCGCAACTGTAGAGTATCACATAACGAACGATTTTTCAATTGAATCTCATCATCATTTTTCGACAATTTCTCCCGCACCGCCGTCGAATTTCGCTCCAAAAAGATTCTTTTCAAAATTTTAAAAATCCTTCTTGACATTTCCGAAAAAATAGTGTAGAATACCAAAGTCGTCTGACGAATCCATATGCTGCTATAGCTCAGCCGGTAGAGCGCATCCTTGGTAAGGATGAGGTCTC
>CAYVHC010000195.1:0-1751 GCA_964451025.1 uncultured Bifidobacteriaceae bacterium | reverse complement strand
ATTCAGGCTATCTCGGACGCGGTTGAGGGTGCCACGCTCACCGGAGACCCGGTCAATCGCCTGCCCGGCCATGCGTCGTTCACCTTCCCGAACGTCAACGGCGAGGCGCTGCTCGTCGATCTGGACGCGCGCGGCATCGAAGTGTCCTCAGGCTCGGCGTGCGCCATCGGCCGGCATGAGGCCCCCGGCACGCTGCTGGCCATGGGATTGAGCGAAACGGCAGCGAAATCAGCGTTGCGGTTCTCCTTCCGGGAACCTTTGCATGATGCGGATATCCGACGCATCGCACAGGCCTTGCGCGCATCCATGGCCGCCCTGCACGTGCCGGGGTTCGCGTCGTTGGACTGAGCGATACCGGGCGATACCGCGGCTCGCACGGCAAGCGGCAAGACGGTAAGCCGGCCATCGGGGGCAGCAGAACAAGTGCCCTGCCGACTGCCGCATTCAACCTGCCGCGTTCAGTCCGCCGTGGTTTGTCCGCTTTGACTCGCCTCGCGGTACTGTTCCAGCCATGGCACGATCTTCGCTTCCATGCCGGAACGCTTGGGATGGTAGTACTGCGCGTCCTCGATGCCGTACGGCAGATACTGCTGGCGCACGAACCCGCCGAAATCATGCGGGTTGCGATACCCGGTATCCGTGCCGGCGCTGTTGTCGCCGAAGCCCTTGGTGCTGCGCAAGTGCATGGGCACGATGCCGAGTTTGCCGCCGGAGACATCGGCTTTGGCGGCACGCGCGGCCTGAAGCACCGCATCGGATTTCGGGGCGATGGCGACGGCGATCACCGCCTCGAGCAGCGGGATACGGGCATCCGGCATGCCGACCAACGCGACCGCCTGCGCCGCCGACACCGCGGTCTGCAAGGCCTGCGGCTGTGCCATGCCGATGTCTTCAGCCGCACACACAATAACACGCCGGGCGATGAACTGCGGGTCCTCCCCCGCCTCGAGCATGCGGGTCGCCCAATAGATTGAGGCGTCCACGTCGAAACCGCGCATCGATTTGACCAGCGCACTGGCCATATCGTAATGGTCTTCGACGCTGCATGACGGCAGGTTGTCGACTACGGTGCGCACGTCGTCGGAGGTCAACAGCGCGTCCGTTCCCTCATCTTGGGCACGATGCGACGCGCGTGACGCCGCGGCTTCCAACGTGGTCAACGCATGTCGGGCGTCGCCGCCGCTGCTCAAGATGATCAGTTTGCGCGCGTCGGGTTCCAAGCTGATTCTGCCGTCGAGACCGTCCGGTGAGGCGACAGCACGGTCAATGATCTGCTCCAAGCCGTTGATGCCCAACTGGTGCAGATGCACGATAATGCAACGGCTCAGCAGTGCCGGCGCGAGTGTGCTTGACGGCGCTTCCGTGGTCGCTGCGATGAACGTGACCAGCCGCTTTTCCACCGCCGGCAGCAGCATATCCTGTTCTTCGCGTGAATACCGGTGGATTTCGTCGATGAACAGGACGGTTTCCTCACCGCGGCGCTTGAGACGTTCCGCCGCGGACAGGGCGCTACGCAGCTCATCGACTTGGGAGTCGACGGCGGACAGTTCGATCATACGCCGGTGCGATTGCGAGGCCACCAGATGCGCAATCGTGGTTTTACCGGTTCCAGGAGGGCCGTACAGCAGGGCGGCACCGGGAACGACCACTTGTGAAGCTCCCGGCATTTGCGCCATGATCCGTAGTGGCGAACTCGGTTCCAACACTTCATCCTGGCCGATGACATCATCAAGGTTTTTCGGACGCATGCG
>CAYVHC010000194.1:0-1762 GCA_964451025.1 uncultured Bifidobacteriaceae bacterium | reverse complement strand
GTAGGGCACGTCATAGGTGCAGACCAGGCCCTTGGAGTTGAAGGGGCCGGGGCCGAAGGTGTAGTCCTTGCCCAGGTCGTGCTCGGTGATGAGCCAGTTGACGAAATCCACGTCCGCGTCCAGCAGGTTCTTCACCAGTTGGCCGTCCACCCGGTTCTCGGTTTTCCGCATGAACTGCTCATAGAGCTTGGGCCGGGGGTCCGGTATACCGTCGGCCTCGTGCCACACGGACCACTGGGACCGGAACATATGGGCGTACCAGGCGCTGCCGCCGATCTCGTGGTTCTTCTCCAGTAGGATGACCTTTTTGCCGCTGTCCGCCGCTCTCGCCGCCGCGGCCATGCCGGAGGCGCCGCCGCCGATGACCAGCACGTCGCACGCCTTGACGATCTTCTCATGGGGCTCCGCCTTGGGGGCGGGGGCGTCCGGGTTCGAGATCACACCGTTGTGGCAGACCTCCACACAGTGGCCGCACGCCACGCACTTCTCCGGGTCGATCCAATACTTGCTGCCCTTGAAGCGGATGGCCTGGGCGGGACATTCCACCCGGCACCGGTGACAGCAGGAACAATGGGCCTGGTCGATTACATAGGCCATAGTTGATTCTCCTTTCGGTTTGCCTGTTTTTTCAGCTTATATTGTAGGGCAGGTGATTTAGAATTGCAAATATCAATTATCAATCTGGCGGTGCAAATTATGAAAAGGCCTGCCGCAGTCTCCCACGGCAGGTCAGGCGTCACAGCTTGCTCTCGATGATATAATCGCTCAGGGCGGCGGTCCACTCCTTGGGCTCCTCGATGCCGGTGATGCGGAGCATCATGGTGTCCAGCACCGAGTAGTTGGGCCGCTGGTCCTCCACGATGATGGGCTCCAGCTCCACAGTCCGGTGGGTCTTTTTCAGGATCTCCCGGGCAAACTCGAAGCGGCTGCAGGAGCCCTTGCACACCACATGGTAGGTGCCGCATTCCTCGGTCTCCAGCAGGGCCGCGATGGTCCGGGCGATCTCCTTGATGGAGGTAGGATTGGCGACCTGGTTGTTAGGCATCTGGAGGACGCCCCCCTGCTCCGCGGACTTCAGCACGAAGTCCACCATGTCTCCGGGGCCTCCGTAGACCCAGGAGGACCGGATGATGAGATAGCGTCCCGCCAGGGTCCTGACGAATTCCTCGCCCGCCAGCTTGGACTTGCCGTAGGTGCTCCGGGGCACCGTGGTGTCGAACTCATGGTAGGGCTTGGAAGCAGTGCCGTCAAACACGTCGTCGGTGGAGAGCTGGACCAGCAGGGCTCCTGTGGACCGGGCTGCCATGGCCAGGTTCCGGGCGCCCACGGCGTTGACCCGGTAGGCGGACTCAAACTCGGTCTCGCACAGGGCCACATTGGTAAAGCCCGCGCAGTTGATGATGACATCGGGGAGCTGGGTGTTGGCGATCTTCATGACCACAGCCTCCTGGGACACGTCGCCATCCGCTTCCCCCGTGGCAAAGACTTTATATCCCCAGCCCCGGAAATACCGGGTCAGGGCAGCGCCGACACGTCCCTCCGCGCCGGTGATCCAGATTTTTTTCATACAGGACACCCTCTTTCTGGTCCCTTTCGGGCCAGCGTTTTTGTCGGTCTGATTATACCAAATCCGTCTCCTGGACACAAGGGGCCGAAAAGGCTTTTCTTCCGGAAAAATCCGAAAAAAATCCGATTTCCCTCGATTTCCCCACAGACTTCGACAGCATTTTCGCCCGGAAAGGGGTAGAATAACGGCGAAGGA
>CAYVHC010000193.1:0-1764 GCA_964451025.1 uncultured Bifidobacteriaceae bacterium | reverse complement strand
GACGACTGGCAGACCCTCGACCCGGTGCTCGCCGACCCGGAGTACACGCCCGACACCGGCGAACCGATCGAATACGACGAGCCGAACATCGACATCGACCCGGAGTCCGGTGACGCGACGCTGTTTATGCCGAATGACGGTGATGAGGAGGCCGACGAGGACGGGAACGCCTGAAATCCAGCCCCCAGCCATGACTGTGCCCGCGTTTGGTTCCGACGTGGGCACAGTGTTATACTGACAGTGTTCACAAGCACACAGGGAAAGGAACCCACAATGAGCAAGGAAACAGGCGTCCTCTACACCGACATGAGCGACGAAGACTACTTCAACCTTCCAAGCATCGACCAAAGCCAACTCAAAACATTCCTCCACAACCCCGCAGACTGGGGATACGAACGCCTCTACGGCGGCGGCGACCCCACCCCGGCCATGCGATTCGGCACCGCATTCCACGCCTACCTCCTCGAAACCGGCAACGTCGTCGCCATGCCCGAAGACATAAGCGCCCGCACCAAGGCCGGCAAGGAATGGAAAGCCGAACAGGAACAGGCCGGCAACATCATCGTCAGCCACACCGACATGCAGCTCCTCGACCGCATGAAAGCCGGCATCGCCCGCGACCCCGAACGTCTCGAAATGATACGTCAGGGCATGTGCGAGAAAGCCATCGAATGGGTCGACGAGAAAAGCGGCATCACCCTGAAGGCGAAACTCGACCTCATCCCACGCGACGTGGACTACCTCGTGGACATCAAAACCGCGGCAAGCGCCCAACCGGACGACTTCGCACGAAGCGCCTACATCCACGGCTACCACATCCAAGCCGAATTTTACCGGACGGCAGTAGCCCAAATCGCGCCGAAACGCCTCAACCGCACGCGCCGCATCGCCACCGGCATGCAGTTCTGGGTGTTCGAGAAAACCAACGCCTGCGACTGGCGACCCTACGAAATCAGCGCCGACAGCCCGATGGCCGAACACGCCCGCACCAGCATCCGTCAAGCATTGACCCTCATGCGCCACACCATCGACACCGCCGAAGCCGAAGGCTACGGGAAGGGATTGGATGCGGCCGCGAAATACAGCATCGAACACGGCTACTCGAAGAAAGTCACCGAAATCGACTTCACCGACTGGCAGCTGCGCGAAGCGGAACTCGCCATCTGAAACAACGAAAAACAGGCCGGAGGCACCCGTCCAAGGCGGGCGCCTCTTCGCATACCCGACAAACGAGAGGAAACGATGCCCTACCATCCACGACGGAAAACAGCCAAGCCCATACCCCTGCCACGCCCGCCGGAACAGGCGCGCAGAAACGGGTTCCCGCCCGTCACATTCGACATCCCCGCCGAATGGTGGAGCGGCACCGACACGCTCCAGACCGAACGGAAACGCGCCGAACGCCGCGCCATGGTCAAACAGCATGCGCGACGCGTCTGGGGGAAAGCCATCCGAGAAGGCAAAGCATGGCATGTGCGACGGTACGTCGCCGCCGTCGGCGTAGCCTACCCGCGCCGTGGGGGAGTGTTCCCCGCACGGGCCGCCGAAACCGTCAAACCCATCATCGACGTCGGCACGGAATACCGGCTGTGGGACGACGACGACGCGAACCACCGGTGCGCGACCATCTACTTCCAGATGCCGAAACCAGCCCCGGCGGGACGCTACCGGCTGACCGTCTACATCTTCCCCGTCCCCACAAACTGAACTAAGAGCTCCTCCGTCTCGACTGCGCCTCCTACGCCTTTCTCGGATTCGAGCGCG
>CAYVHC010000192.1:0-1801 GCA_964451025.1 uncultured Bifidobacteriaceae bacterium | reverse complement strand
TTCGCAAAGCACTTTCATGTGGTGAGACAACGTAGGCTGGGTAATGCTGAACTGCTCCAACAGGCGACATGCGCAGATTTCGCCTGCGGAAAGCGACTGCACAATGCGCAGACGGTTGCTGTCACTAAGCGCCTTGCATATCAACGCAGCATCCATTTCAACCATACAACGCCCTCCTTATTGATAGATGGTCATCTATATGACGGCATTATAGCATATTCATAGATGAATGTCAATATGTCTAAGGACGCTGAAAATGAAAAATCAGAGAAATCTCCAATTCGGATGAATCTCAACCTTGGTCACGTCGCCAGACCAGCTTACCGCATTCTGTCCCGGCAGTAACATCGGAAAATCGCCGCTCATTCGGTTGTTGAGCGAGGTCGTGCCGTTGTAGGCTTCCTGCAATTCGGAATCCAAAGTAATGGAGCCGTTCATGTCGGAAAGCTCCACGATGCTCATGCCAACCATGAGTGTGATCTCGCCGCTGCCAGTCACCGTAATAATCGGCTCGGATGGTACACTCCCCGGATTGGTAACGAACGCCCCGGAGCTGGTCAACGTAATCGGCTGCACATCCTCCAAATAGAAAAAAGGCTTGCAGCGGAAATTCACCACAAAGCTGCGGTGCGGGTTGCCGCGCAGAATCTTTTCAAACGGGATCTGATTGACCACCCTTGCATGGTAAAAACCGCCTTGCCGATTGGCAAAGGTGACTGTACCGCCACCGCGCAACCAACCGGCGATCTCATCAATGCGGGAGGTATTCGTGATGAAGCAGGTTGCAGACAGCAGAAGATCATCATACACATAGTCGCCTTCCAGCGTGGTCAGACTGCCCGACCTGCCGGGAATATTGGTAAAGGTGGAGCGTTCTCCGGCAATGGTAATGGGCGGCTGTTCAGAAACATGGATACCGTATTCCGTGCAGCGCACACCGTTCCAAGAAAACCAAGCTAAAATACAGATCACCTCCATCAAAAAAGCACCACCGAAGTGGTGCAATGGTGCGAAAAGGTCACTCGCATTTTCGGATGCGGTCAATACCGTAGATCGCCGCCAGCGAGGAGCCGTTGTCCCAACTGACGTGGATTCCACCGGCATCATCCACACATTGAACCATGCCTTGCAGGCCGGGCGGCATCTTGCGGTACGGGTCGTTCATTTCAAGCAGCTCCACGCGGGTTCCCTTGGGATAGGTTTCCCGGAGGTGTGCCAAGACCTCCGGGCGAATGCTTATCGAAAGCATATTGTCGGCCTCCTTCTTCTTGGGGTGACAGCATATTCGCTCTCGTGCCGAACAAAGTCAAGTTGTTTTTTCGATCAGGCCATCCGCAGCCCATTGCCGCGTTGCTGGCGTTTCGTGAGCGTGGCAATCTCAATGGCAAGGGAGCGAATATCCTGCTCATCGCGGATGTTCATACTGCTGATATTGAGATTGACTGTGCTGCTTTGATTGTAGGTGCGTCGGTTATCGCTGTTGGTGGCTGCAATGGAGCCCTCCTGTGCCGAATCGGTCAGGTAACGCATGGCGTTTTTGAGGGTCTTGGCCTGTGCCTCGGTTTCCTCCAAAACACCCTCGCCAAAGCCCTTCATGGTCATTACGCCAACCTCTTCGCGGAAAACGCCGGATGGACTGGCAATTTTAAGCGCTGATTTCGCTGCGGACACGGCGGCCTGTGCTGCGGAGCGCATAGCGCTGACCACGCCGGACTTGCCTGCGTTGATACCGGCTTTCAGGCCGCTCATGGCGTTTACGCCTACGGAGCGCAGCGTGGAAGAAGTCAGGCTGCCGGAAACC
>CAYVHC010000191.1:0-1803 GCA_964451025.1 uncultured Bifidobacteriaceae bacterium | reverse complement strand
CGGCCTCGCATTCGCTGACCGGGCGGTACCCGTGCGTGCGCGCCGTTTCGTCCGCGCAGACCGGCCAGTAGCCGGTGATGTTTCCTGCCTTCATGGGGCTCCTTCGCTCCTTGGGTGCCGTGTGCAGCCATTTCCCCACATGATAAGCCTCGTGCTGCGAAGGACCGTAGGCGCATGATGTGAATAGAGAGGGTATAGACTCTGCTTGGCGATGTCTAAGTTGACTTTCTTGGGCGAATATGGCATAATACTCAATGCGATGAAGCTGGGCAACGCTCAGTTCGCTAAACCGCCTTTCGCTTTTGCGGGAGGCGGTTTAGTGCATCAGAGGGCATCTGAGATTCCTGAGGTGCCGGGAAGATTGTCTAGAAGAAATACGAAATACCGAGGGGAACGTATTCCAATGGATAAACCATTCCTGACACTCGACGAGCAGGTTAATCGTCTGAAAAGCCGCGGCCTACTGGTAGATGCGCGTACGCGATGGATTCTGGAGCGCGAAGGGTATTACAGCGTCGTCAATGGATATAAATGGCCTTTTCTTGATGAAGGTGAGAGCGCCAAGGCCGGTGATGACCGATACAAGCGGGGTGTGTCTTTCCACGACATATATCGTTTGTTCTCGTTCGACCGCAAGCTGCGGCATCTCGTGTTCGAATACACCACGCTTGCCGAGGCCACGTTGAAAACTGTGGTGGCATATCGGTTTAGCGCCGAGCACCGCGACGAAGTCAATCCATATCTGAATCCTGACAATTATGCTGTGAACAAAAGCGAAAGCGCAGGGACGCTGATTCAGATTCTCCAGAAGATCATCAAAGCGCCGGTGCATGGCCGGCAAGAGGGACGGAATCATTCCGATGAGCAGTCGTATCTCTCGCATTATCAAGAGAAGCATGATGGAGAGATTCCTCTGTGGGTTCTGACCAATGCCATGACTCTCGGTCAGACTTTCTGGCTCTATCAATGCGCTCCCGCGAAGGTTCGCGGTGCTATTGCGGAAAGTTTCGAGAACCTCTATGCCGATTCGCATCGGCATAGACTGCCGGAGAAGACCATCAATGCGAAGAGGCTTGATACCATCTACCAGCGGATGCGACAGTTCAGGAATATCTGTGCACATGATGAGCGTTTGTATTGCGCCCATCCGCACGACAGGAATGCCACGGTCTGGCAATTGATTCAGGACTTCATGCTTGTCGTTGACAAAAAACGGTATCAGGAGTTCCTACAACGAGTTCGTTCTCTCATTGTCGATTTGCGGAAAGATCTATCTGAATATTGGGATGCCATTGTTCGTGAGATGGGATTTACCGATTTCGAAGCGGAGATGAGCGAATATATGAACAAAATCGAGAAGCTGTAGCCGCTCCCGGAGTGTATTTCGCGGTTTGTGAAGTTGTTTCCCGGGGTAGGGCGAGTATACGAAGCTCGAAAACATTGCAATTGTGTCGGCGTCTCGCAGCGCGGGACTCCACAAACCGGCAGATAGGTTTTTATACATCGTATCGAACACATGGCGAATGCCAGAAAACCGCGGAATCATGCGGTTTTCTTTTCGTTGACGGACTCGCGCGGGTGCTCGCATAGACGGGTGGAAGAGACTCCCGACGTGAAAGGGCATCCGGACGCTTCTCACGGTCCGCCTTCTGCTGCCTCCTCCTCCCGCCGGCCCTGTCCTGCCCCGCCGCCTCACCGCCCGCCTCCGCCCCGCCCTCCCCCCCCCCAAAAAAAACACCCACGGAAATTTCCCCGAACTTGACGGCGGTCAATGTTTTCCCGGCGCGTCGCCCGTATCTTGGG
>CAYVHC010000190.1:0-1805 GCA_964451025.1 uncultured Bifidobacteriaceae bacterium | reverse complement strand
TTCAGCCTCAGCTTGATTTCGCAAGAGAAAACGGTATCGACATTCACTTCGGCAACCCTGCTGAAGAGGATAAGCCGGGCGTAAACCTGATTTTACCTGCAAACCCAGGTCTGATGAAGCACAAGGTTGCTGACATCGACCATTTCAGAAAGTCCTTAATCAAGAAGTCTGTTAAGAAGGCAGGCGTTAAGCCTACAGCTGCAGACCTCGAATTCTTAGCTGTAGAAACCAAGACAGATGTGGATTTTGTTAAGGCTACACTTGAGGCAGAAGGATTACTGTAAAAGGTAAGAATAATTATTAAAAATATGCGTGCTTTGGGCGTATGCTTATGAGCCTGCGTCCGAGGCCGTATAATTAAATGAAAGGAAATATAAGGATGAAAAGATCAGACGATTTCGAAGTAAGAAGACAGCATATTGCAAATCTTACTGACGAAGAACTTTACAACAGATTCTGGGAGTTAATCGCAAAGGTTGACGAGCCGCTCTTAGAATTAGGTTACAAGAACACAACTCCGTCCGTAGAACGTGCGGTTTTACTCAGAATGGGCGTATCATCTCTTGACTGCACACCGCTGGTAAACCATTGTATGGACCACGGTCTTATGGGCAAGGGCGCAGGTCACTGCGTTTATAAGTTATCAAAATTAGAAAACATCTCTATCCGTGAAGCCTCCATCAAGCTTGCACAGGGCGAAGGCTGGGATAAAGTTGCAGAAGCGTTCAAGGGAGGTAAGTAATAATGGAATTGAAGCATAACGAAAAACTCGATGTAGTTGAATTACTTAAGGACCTTGACAAATATGAGCCTAGAAGAAGAAATTGGGTTTGGAGAGAAAAGGCAGAGGATCAGCACCTCGGACAGTTCGAATATCACGAAATTTCCAAGGGTCTGAAGAACTCCGTTCCTCTTCCTCCTGCTAAGTTCCTTGAAAACATTGACCCGCAGCCTATGCAGACAATCACTACTGAAATCGCTTCCGGAAGATTTGAAGACGACGTAAGAAGAATGAGAATGGCAGCATGGCACGGTGCTGACCACTTAATGGTTATCAGACACATGGGTCAGTCCCACATCGACGGACTTATGGAAGGTACTCCGCAGGGTATCGGCGGTGTTCCTATCACAAGAAAACAGGTTAGAGCACAGAGAAAAGCTATCGACATGATCGAAGATGAAGTTGGTCGTCCAATCAACTACCATTCCTACATCTCCGGCGTTGCAGGCCCTGACATCGCTGTTATGTTCGCTGAAGAAGGTATCAACGGTGCTCACCAGGACCCTCAGTACAACGTACTTTACAGAGATGTTAACATGGTAAGATCCTTCGTAGACGCTTGCGAATCCAAGAAGGTTATGGCTTGGGCAGGCATGCTCCAGATCGACGGTGCTCACAACGCTAACGCAACTGCAAGAGATGCATGGAAGGTAATGCCTGAGCTTATCGTTCAGCACGCTATCAACTCCTACTTCTCCGAAAGAGTTGGTATCAAGCCTGAAAACATTTCATTATCAACAGTTCCTCCGACAGCTACACCTGCTCCTTGCATGTATATGGACCTTCCGTATGCAGTAGCTCTCAGAGATTTCTGCGGCAGATACAAGATGAGAGCACAGATGAACACCAAGTATATCCAGTCCTCCGCTCGTGAAGCTACAGTAACTCACGTAATGAACATGTTCATTTCCAAGCTTACAAGTGCTGACATTCAGTCCACTATCACACCGGACGAAGGCAGAAACGTTCCTTGGCACATCTACAACATCGAAGCTACAGATACAGCTAAGCAGACCTTGATCGG
>CAYVHC010000189.1:0-1811 GCA_964451025.1 uncultured Bifidobacteriaceae bacterium | reverse complement strand
TGGCCTCCTTGCCGCCGGTGGGAACGGAATAGACCTTGTGGATGCCGTTCTCCCGCAGGAAGGTGCGGATGGTATCCGCCTGCTTGGGCGGCGTCCCCTCCACCACGGCGGTGTAGCCCCGGCGGCGGACGATGGACTCCCAGTTGTCCTGGAAGGCCCGCTTGATCCCCTCGCTCTTGGCAAAGAGGAGGACGCCGGAGGTGTCCCGGTCCAGCCGGTGGACGATGAACACCCGGGCCTTGGGGTTCCCTGCCCGGACGTAATCCGTCACCTGTCGGTAGGCGGTGCGCTCCCGCTCCTTGTCGCTGGCCATGGACAGCAGACCGGCGGGCTTGTCCACCACGAGGATCTCCTCGTCCTCCCACAAAATGGGAAAGGGCAGGGCGGCCTTTTTCATGATCTCCGGCAGGATGGTCACGGTCTGGCCGGGCAATAACTTGTGGTCGTGGCGGGTGACGCCCTGACCGTCCACCAGCACCTGGCCCCGGGTGAGCAGGCCCTTCACGGTGTTGCGGCTCTTGTCCCGCACCGTCTCCAGCAGGAAGGGCAGCAGGGTGGTCTCCGCCTCCACGGCGTACTGACGGGCGGGGTTCTGTTTGTGTTTCATCATCTCTTACTCCGGGCGGCGGTCCTTGCCCAGGAAGAACAGGGCGATAACCCCCTTGCCCGTGTGGGAGCCGATGACGGGGCCCACGTTGCCGATGACCACCTCGGCCACCGGGAATTTCTCCCGGATCATGGCGGCCAGGCCCTCGGTCTCCTCCCGGCAGTCGCCCTGGCTGATGAAGATCCGCTGTCCTTCGGGCGCTTCCACCAGGGTCTCCATCTTGTCCAGCAGGGCTTCAATGGACTTTTTGCGGCCCTTCACGGTGGTCACGGCCACCAGACGGCCCTCCTCATCCACCCGGAGGACGGGCTTCACCTGGAGGAGAGAGCCGAAGACAGCCTTGCCGGGAGACAGGCGGCCGCCCCGGCGCAGCTGGGTCAGGTTGCCCACGGTGAACCAGTGGCAGACCCGGCCCTTGGTGGCCTCCGCAAAGTCGCGGACCTCCTCAATGGACTTGCCCTTGCCCTTCTCCCGGACCGTCAGATCCACCAGCAGGCCCTGGCCCATGGAGGCACACAGGGTATCCACCACGTAGATCTTGGCCTCGGGGAACTCTTCCTTCAGCTCATCCAGAGCGATGCAGCCATTCTGATAGGTGGCGCTCAGGGCGGAGGAAAAGGCCAGGTAGAGGAGGTCCTTCCCGGCCTCAAGAATGGGGCGGAAATAGGACTTGAACTCATCCACATTGGGGGCGGAGGTCTGGGCAGACTCCCCCTTGAACAGCCGCTCGTAGAACTCGTGGAGATCGGGGCCGTCGCCGGGACGGTTATAGAACCGCTGGTCGCCAAACTGGACGGACAGGGGGATCACGGTGAGATCCAGGGCCTCCACCTGGTCCGGGTTCAGGTCGCAGCAGGAATCGGTCACAATGACATACTCTCTCATAGGGGGAATCCTCCTTCATTTAAATCAGAAGCAGCAGTTGGTATATACAGTGAAAAATTGGAAAACCGTACCGGCCAGCACAAAGAAGTGCCAGACGCCGTGGCGGTAGAGCTTCTCTTTTTGCCGGTAAAACAGGATGCCCACCGTATAGCACACACCGCCCAGCACCAGAAAGACGAAGCCCATGGTCGTGAGGGAGCGGTAAATGGAGGGCAGCGCAATGAGGCACATCCAGCCCATGACCACGTAGAGCGCCATGGAAAGCTTCTTCCAGCGCTTCATATTCACAGCGTTGAGAACGATACCCACCACGGCGCAG
>CAYVHC010000188.1:0-1822 GCA_964451025.1 uncultured Bifidobacteriaceae bacterium | reverse complement strand
GCAGGGAATCGAGAAGGATTATCGGCAGTTGGATTCCCAGCAGCACGAAGATGGCTCCGTTGAGCGTGAATTCAAGGAACTCCCACACCGAATTGGACACGAGGTTCACGCGGGCGATGTCACTGCCCACGCCGCGGCGGTGGAAGCCGATGGCAAGCCCTGCCGCCACCACCGACAGCACCGGCGAGAGCCCCATGCGTTCCGACAGGTAGTAGATGAGGAACGGCGAGAGAATCTCGATGGTGATGCGGTTCGTTGTGGTTTCGAGGCGGTGACGTCGCAGCATGGTGACGAAGGAGTCAACGAGCTTGCCCATGACGAAGCCGAACGCGATGCCACCCAGGAAGCTCACCAGCACCTCGCGTGTGAATTCGAGAGGGGAGAAGCGCCCGGTGAGCGCCGCCGTCACGGCGAATTCGAAGCTCACGATCGAGGCGGCGTCGTTGAACAGGCTCTCGCCCTTGAGAATCTCCATCTGCCGTTCGGACAGCCGGGCTTGGCGTCCCATTTGCGTGACCGCCACCGCGTCCGTCGGGGCGAGAGCGGCGCCCAAGGCGAGGGCTGCGGCCATGCCGATTTGTGGCCAGAAGGCGTGGAGCGTGGCGCCGGTGGCGATGATGCACAGGAACACCAGTCCGATGGCAAGCCACAGGGATTGCTTGAGCACGCGCATGAGCCGGGGCTTGGATGTGCTGCGCGCGGCGTTGAACAGCAGCGGCGAGATGAACAGCACCATGAACAGTTCGGAGTCGAGCTGCACGGTGGGCAGGAACGGCGTGAAATACCATATGACGCCCAGCGCCACTTGCACGAGCGGCAGCGAGACGCGAGGGATGAACCGTTCGAGTATGGAAGAGACGAGCACTCCGGTGACCACGAGAATGACCAGTGACAGGGATTGCATGCGGCTCCTTCCGTGGGCGTCGCCGAGACGGTTCCGCTGGGGGGTGGTGCGGAGGCGGCTGGCGTTGTGGTTCAGGGTATCGGCGGCGTGGCCGAACCCTTCCATCGTATCGGAGGAACGTTGCTTGAAGACTTTGTGTGTCGGAAGGTGGATGGGGTGTCGGCGGGCGTGTATGTCGGTGATTCGCACTATTGTGTGATAGGTCACATGGAGTGGCCGCCTCATAATTCTTCGAAAGGCGTGCTATGACATCACTCACAGCGCAGGATGGCGCTGACATCGAGTCCCAACTGATCGGCAAGAGCGTGGTGACGCTTGATGATCTGACGACCGATCAGATTTCACTTCTTCTGCGCAAAGGCAATTACATTGAGCACAACATGGCGAAGGTGCGGCACGCTTGCGACGGTCGCATCCTCGCCACTCTTTTCTATGAGCCGTCCACGCGCACGCGCCTGAGCTTCGAGACGGCAATGCTGCGCCTCGGAGGGCATGTCATCGGCTTCTCCAACGCCCAGAACTCCTCGGTGTCCAAGGGCGAGACGATCTCAGACACCGTGCGCGTCGTTTCGACTTTCGCCGACATCATCGCCATGCGCCACCCCAAGGAGGGCGCAGCGCTCGTCGCCGCCCATGCAGCGGATGTCCCCGTCATCAACGGTGGTGACGGCGGCCACATGCACCCCACGCAGACGCTTGCCGACCTGTTCACCATCCAGGCGCGCTTCGGCCGCATCACCGACCTCGTCGTGGGATTGTGCGGCGACCTGATGTTCGGCCGCACCGTGCATTCGCTCATCGAGACGCTGTGCCGCTTCGGCAACGTGCATTTCGTGCTCATCAGCCCCGACGAGCTCAGGACCCCGCGGTATGTGATCGACCGCATCGAGGCGTCCGGCACCTGCAGCTACGAGGAGG
>CAYVHC010000187.1:0-1829 GCA_964451025.1 uncultured Bifidobacteriaceae bacterium | reverse complement strand
AGATACGGGTATGGTGCGACCTTGCGCTTGGAACCGGCGGGTGCATGCACCTTCCCGGCGCGCACAGCCTCGTTGAAGTCCTTAATATGGCGGTAGCCGAAAAAGCTCAGGTCGTCGTACCGCGATTCCATCTCCTTGACCACCCACTCGAGCGCTTGGGAAGCCCTCTTGGGCGAGGTGATGATGGGCGTGAGCAGATGCGGGATGCCAGCGTATGCCGACAGCTCCACGCGCTTGGGGTCCACAAGGATCAGGCGCACCTGCTCGGGGGTGGCGCGCATGATGAGCGAGACGAGCATGGAGTTGATGAAACTCGACTTACCCGATCCCGTGGCGCCCGCCACCAGCAGATGAGGCATTTTCGTCAGGTCGCATTTGACGAAACGGCCTTCGATGTCTTTGCCGACGCCGCACAGCATGGGGTTGGGGTCGTTGCGCATGATGTCGCTGCGCAACACGTCCCCCAGATGCACGATTTCGCGATCGGCGTTGGGGATTTCGACGCCAATCGCGGATTTTCCGGGAATCGGCGAGATGATGCGCACATCCGAGCTGGCGACCGAGTAGGCGATGTTCTTGCGCAGGCTCGTGACCTTCTCGACCTTGACGCCGGGGCCGAGCTCGACTTCGTATTGCGTGACGGAGGGGCCACGGAGGAATCCGACGACCTTCGCATCCACGTCGAACTGTTCGAACGTGGAATTGAGTGCGGCGATGATGCGATCGTTCTCTTGGGTGCGCGCAGCATGCGGCTTGCCGTGCTCCAGGATTTCCGGATCGGGCAGCACGTAAGGCGGCAGCACGTGCTCGGTGACCGAGGCGCCATCCCCCGCTTCGGCGTTCGCCTGAACGATGCCGGCAGCCTGGCCGGCGACGTCGGCGGCGTTTGTCTCTTCGTCGGAGCCGTATGCGCCTCCCGTGTGTTCCGCAGACCCTGCCAGCCCCTGTGGCGCCTGCTGGACTTGCTGGGCGCGCTGCGCAACGGCGGCAATGGGCCGCGCACTGTCTTCGATGCCTTGATCCCGGATCACCATCGGATGCGTGGCGTCATCGGCGGCATCCTCGCCTGCCGTCCCCTGTGTCCGCGGGTCTGCGTCGCCAAATTCCTGCCACGGGTCCTCGCCGCTCACATCCTGCACATCACCGTCCGCAGCCACGGCACGCCTGGGAGCCACGCTCTGGCGCCTGTCGATGTCGTCGGCATCCGCCGCATGGTCGAAGGCCTGATCGGCTGCATAGGAATCAAGGGAGTCATCCGCCGAGTCCTTGCCATGGCGGTGGAACCACTTCTTCCAGAACGGTTCGCGCCGCGCAGGGGCGGCATCGCCGTCGCCTTCCTCGTCAGTGCCGTCATGGGAGGGCACGCCTTCGGCGAACTGCATCGTTCCGTCGCCCACGCGCACCTCGTTGGGGAATTGCCCGTCGGCGGCATTATCATCGGCGGCGTCCGCGGAGTCTCCGATGAACGCAGTCTTGAGCTGGCTGAACTTGTCAGGAAGCTCCTCGACATGAGTGTTGGCGATCATCAGAATCGCGAACAGCCCGATCACGACGAACACGACAATCGCGAATGGTTTCGACAGCCCCCAGCTCAAAGGACTGCCCAGGATGAAGCCGAAGAGCCCGCCCGCTTTCTGAAGCGTCTCGATATGGAACTCGCGGTCGCCGGAGGCCATCGCGGCATCCAGTATGGAGCAGATGGACCACATGAGCAGGCCCCAGCCGCACAGGACCCGGGGATTGTTGGAATTGCGGCCCGCGTTGCGAAACAGCCGCAACGCCACGATGACGAAGAGGACCGGCAACACCACCGACATGACGCCGAACAG
>CAYVHC010000186.1:0-1839 GCA_964451025.1 uncultured Bifidobacteriaceae bacterium | reverse complement strand
GCGGAATCCTTCGCACCGGTGATGCGGTAGACGTCGAAGACGCCGTCGATCTTGCGCACGGCTGCCAGCAGCGTGTTGAGGTGCTGCGGCTCTGCCATCTCGAAGGAGAACTGACTGGTGGCCACACGGTCGGACCCCGTGGAGATCGAACCGGAGATGATATTGACCCCGTGATCGGACAGCACGCGCGTCACGTCGGACAGCAGGTGCGGGCGGTCCAGCGCCTCGACCTGGATCTTGACCATGAACAGGCCCTTGGTGCTGGTCCATTCCACGGGGATCACACGCTCGGGCTGGTGCTTCTCCAGGTCAAGCATGTTCTGGCAGTCGGTGCGGTGCACGGAGACGCCCTGGTTGCGGGTGATGAAGCCGATGATGTCGTCGCCGGGCACCGGCGTGCAGCAGCGCGCGAGCTTCACCCACACGTCGTCCACGCCCTTGACGGAAACGCCGATCGAGTTCGAATGCTTCTTGCTGCGTTCCACCTGCCGCAGCGGCAGCACCTCCTGCTCGACCTCCTCGTTGACTTCAGAGGGACCGGCGTCCTTGACAAGGCGGGCGATCACGTTCTGCGTGGAGACCTGGCCGTTGCCGATCGCCGCATACACAGCGTCGGGGTTCGGGAAATTGAGTTCCTCGGCCACGCCGACCAGCGCCTCCGGGGTCAGTAGCGTGGAAATCGGCAGATTGCGCTTACGCATCGCACGCGTCAGCTCGTCCTTGCCTTCCTCGATCGCCTCGGTACGGCGTTCCTTGCTGAACCATTGGCGGATCTTGTTGCGCGCCTTCGGGCTTTTCACGAAGCTCAGCCAGTCGCGCGACGGGCCTGCAGTGTCGGATTTCGAGGTGAGCACCTCTACCGTGTCGCCGCTTTCAAGCTTCGTGTCAAGCGGGACAAGCCGTCCGTTGACGCGGGCGCCCATGGTGCGGTGCCCCACCTCGGTGTGCACGGCGTACGCGAAATCGACCGGCGTGGCGTCCGCGGGCAGGGAGACGATCTTGCCTTTCGGCGTGAACACGTACACTTCGGAGGCGCCGAGGTCCTCCTTGAGCGAACCGAGGAACTCGTTGGAATCCGGCGTCTCGCTGGTCCAGTCGGCCAGCTGCTGGATCCATTTGAGGTTGTCGGCCTCGTCGAGGTCCTTGCCGCCCTCGCGCTTGCGGTCGTCCTTGTCCGGATCGCTCAGCGCGCGGCCCGCCTGGCCGTTCGCCTTGTACTTCCAGTGCGCGGCGATGCCGAATTCCGCCCGCCGGTGCATGTCCCACGTGCGGATCTGGATCTCGACAGGTTTGCCGCCGGGCCCGACCACCGTGGTGTGCAGGCTCTGGTACATGTTGAGTTTCGGCATGGCGATGTAGTCCTTGAACCGGCCGGGGACCGGGTTCCACCGCGCATGCACGGCACCGAGCGCCGCATAGCAGTCTTGGATGGTGTCGACGATGATGCGCACGCCGACCAGATCGTAGATATTCGAAAAATCGTGCCCGCGCACGATCATCTTCTGGTAGATGGAGAAGTAGTCCTTCGGGCGTCCGGTGACGGTCGCCTTGATGTTCAGGTCGTCGAGGTCCTCGTTGATTTCGGCGATGATCTGCTTGAGATAGACCTCACGCTGGCCTGCCCTGCGGGCGACGAGCACGACGATCTCGTTGTAGATCTTCGGGTAGAGGACCTTGAAGCTCAGCTCCTCGAGTTCGGTTTTGATGGCGTTCATGCCGAGCCGGTTGGCGAGCGGCGCGTAGACGTCCAGCGTCTCGCGCGCCTTGCGCTGGGCGTTCGCCGGCTTGACGTAGCGCCACGTGCGGGCGTTGTGCACGCGATCGGCGAGTTTGACGACG
>CAYVHC010000185.1:0-1844 GCA_964451025.1 uncultured Bifidobacteriaceae bacterium | reverse complement strand
GGACCTGCGATAAGAAAGGACTTCGCTATGGCTTATTCGGGCAGCCAACTTCCGCCCAGCTTCTCACCTTCGAACCGTGAGGGCGACGGACGGCAGCGACACGCCGACGCCTCAGCACAGTCATCCCCACGCCAACCGTCCCGCCAGGCGCCGCCCAGCTTCGCCCCCGACAGACAACGTGCCTCCGGGTCATCGCAGCAACCACAGCAGTTCCAACCGGCGTCATTCGCGCCGAACCCTGCCGGCACTCGCGCATCCGGCGCAGCGCGCACGGGATCAGCGCGCAACGACTCCGCGCCCGCCTCTGACCGTCTGCCCTCCTACATCGCTCCCACACCCGGCATGAACGGCAGCGGCATCAATGGGAGCGCCGGTTCGGCACGGCTGCGCGGCAGGCAATCCACCGCCATACCGAATGCCGAGCCTGTGGACCTTCCCCAGCCCGGCCCTCAGCGCCCTCAGCGCCACCGTCGGCGCCGCCACAGCGCACGGCGCATCATCACCACTGTGCTCGTCGCCCTGCTCGCTGCGATTATCGTGTTCGTTTCAAGCCAAGTGATGTGGATCAACCGCAGCCTCAACCATCAGGACATGCTGTCAGGATCTGCGAACACCTCCGGCTCCACATGGCTGATCCTAGGCTCCGACCAGCGAGACGGCACGGTCGGCGGCACACAGGAGGAAGTGCCGGGCTTTAGAAACGATACGATCCTCGTGCTCACCAAGCCCAGTTCCGGCCCCTCATCGCTCATCTCCATCCCCCGCGACTCCTATGTGACCGTGGACGGGCAGGACATGAAGATCAATTCCGTCGCCGAAAACTACGGATACCCCCAGCTTGTCAAGACCGTGGAAGGGCTGACCGGCGTCACGGTGGACCATGTGGCGCTCATCGGATTCTCCGGCGTGATGGGGATCGTGGACGCCTTGGGCGGCGTGAATCTGTGCCTGGACTATGACGTGAACGACGCATATTCCGGACTGCAGTGGACGGCTGGCTGTCACACCGCCGATGGCACGACGGCGCTCGCGTTCGCCCGCATGCGCTATTCCGATCCGCAGGGCGACATCGGCCGCGCCGAACGGCAGCGCCAGGTCATCTCCGCAATCATGACGAAGGTGGCGACCGACGCATCGGTCCGCACCTATTCGACGCTGCACAAGGTGGGCGATGCCACGTTGAGCGCGCTCACGGTGGACGAGAACTCCAATGCGTTCACGCTGCTGCAGATGGCTTCCGCGTTTCGCAGCGCCACGGGTTCGGGCGGCGTGACTGGCAGCGTGTATTACTCCAGCGTGAATTATCAGCCGGCGTCAGGCATCGGTTCCTGCGTGCTGCTGGATGATGACAAGAACCTCGACCTGTTCAAGGCGCTGAGCCGAGGCACCCAGCCCGCCGGCACCGTGGGAGGCTACACCGGGGCGTAGGCCGCAGGTTATCCACAGGAGTGTCGTAGAGGTTTTTTCTGCCCCACATGCATCCACATTGGTCATATTCCCGCCGGTCCAAGCCTTCGTGGCGTGACAATGGGCGCATGCCCAAGACACGGACCTTTCCCAAACATTCGCTTCGCCCGCCCAAGGGTGGAAAACGAAGCGACGGATATCAGAGCGATGAATGCCGACGCGGCGACGCCCGGCCACGCCGCGGTTCGCTGCTGCCCACCCTCATGGTGGCTTCGTTCCTGGCGCCTGTGTTCGGCCAACTTGCGATGGCGGGCATGGTCATGCAGCAGGGCAACCGCTGGTATCTGGGATTCGTGATTCCCGCGGCGATCGGTTCGCTGGCGTCCTGCGCGGCGATGATCGTGCAAATGCGCGAAGCCCGGCATGCCGCCGAACTG
>CAYVHC010000184.1:0-1852 GCA_964451025.1 uncultured Bifidobacteriaceae bacterium | reverse complement strand
AGGGTGATGGTTGGCTTTTTCATGGGCATATCCTCCTTGTCATTTCGCATTTTGTTCCAGTATATCGGAAGGGGATGGGAAGGGATGTTGCAGGTGCAACCAAATGGAATTATTTCTTTTTCCAGCAAGTCCTATCGGCCCTGTATACTTTTCTGCACAGACGGCAAACTAACCCAGAAGTCTATCAATGGGAAGGAGAACTGCTATGAAGGTCACTGTCGTGGACGGCTGCATCAGCTGCGGCCTGTGCACCGAGGAATTTCCCGACCTCTTCCACATGAATGACGAGGGGATTGCCGAGGCTGTGGGCCAGGTGCCCCCGGGAAAAGAGCACGAAGCCACCCAGGCAGCGGAGGATTGCCCGGTGAGCGTCATCAAAACATCCGAATGAGGATAGAAACACCGCTCCTTTGTGTTGGGCAAAGGAGCGGTGTTTCTAAAAGAAAGGAAAAACTTTTTATTCGGAAAACATGGGGGTGGAGAGGTAGCGGTCGCCGGTGTCGGGCAGGAGAACCACAATGGTCTTGCCCTTGTTTTCGGGACGTTTTGCTGCCTGGATGGCTGCCCACAGGGCAGCGCCGGAAGAAATGCCCACCAGCACTCCTTCGGTCCGGCCAATGAGACGGCCGGTTTGATAGGCGTCCTCGTCGGTGACGGGGATGATTTCATCATATACATCTGTATTCAGGACCTTGGGCACGAAGTTTGCGCCAATGCCCTGGAGTCCATGGGGACCGGCCACACCTTTGCTCAGCAAAGGAGAGGAGGCGGGTTCCACAGCCACGACCTGCACGTTGGGATTCTGACTCTTGAGGTACTCGCCGGTGCCGGTAATGGTACCGCCGGTACCCACGCCGGCCACGAAGATATCCACTTTGCCGTCGGTGTCGGCCCAGATCTCAGGACCGGTGGTCAGCCGATGGGCGTCTGCGTTGGCAGGGTTGGCAAACTGGTCGGGGATGAAGGCATTGGGAATCTCCCGGGCCAGCTCTTCGGCCTTTTCGATGGCGCCGGACATGCCCTTGGCACCGGGGGTGAGAACCAGTTCCGCGCCATAGGCGGTCATCAGCAGACGGCGCTCCATGCTCATGGTATCGGGCATGACAATGATGGCCCGATAACCCCGGGCGGCGGCCATGACGGCCAGGCCGATGCCGGTGTTGCCGGAGGTGGGCTCGATGATGACGGAACCTTCCTTCAGGACGCCCCTAGCCTCTGCGTCGTCGATCATGGCTTTGGCCACCCGGTCCTTGGCGGAGCCAGCGGGATTCGGAAACTCCAGTTTGGCCAGCAGTCGGGCTTCCAACTGCTCCGAGGCCTCAATATGTTTCAGTTCCAGCAGGGGAGTATGGCCGATGAGCTGCTCGACAGACGTATAGATTTGGGACATGAAGGAACACCTCCACCACAATGGGCGAAATGACCAAGGAAGCTTGTTTTTCGCCTGAGATATTGGCATTATACGTCCAAAGGATTCCTTTGTCAAGGTGAAGTTTTGGGATTTCGTGAAATTTTTCCGTCGTGGCCGCCCTCTTGACAGACTGGCCTGGTAGATTTACAATATTTTTATTATGCAAACTCCCTCCGGTATACCCCGGAGGACTGGGAGGCAGATGCCATGGAATTTCAGGTGCGAATGGTTTACGAGCCGGAGGATATCGCCGCGCTGGTCAAAGCCTTGGACTACCGGCGGCAGCCGGATAAAAATCTCCGCCGGGCCACGAAGATCGGCTATCCTGTCTTTGGCGTCCTTCTCATTGGTACGGGCCTGTCGGTGCTGGCCGCCATGGTCACCGGGGGACTGTTTTCCATTGCGACCCTGCTCATCACCATCGCCAGCCTTTTGGGAGGC
>CAYVHC010000183.1:0-1864 GCA_964451025.1 uncultured Bifidobacteriaceae bacterium | reverse complement strand
CATGTTTCGATTCCTTCCGAATCCAAGGTGTTGCGACGTTCACTAGAACTCGCCCCTCCAGTTCCCAATTAGGGGGGGGGGACGAAATTGATTCGTCGCCAGAACCATCACATGATGCCCCGGGCAACGAAAGCATAGTCGATTCGATAAAGCATTCGCCAAAGATTCTCGTCGCCACCTATGTTCTTCTCATCATCGGAATCATCGGCTGGATCACGCCGATGATGGGCGGCTTCTGTGCCTTGATAGGCATCATCGTCGGAATCGTCAGCCTCATCAAGAACCGGAACGAGGCATCCTTCAAGCGCAATTCCATTATCAGCATCATCCTATGCATTGTCGCGCTATTCGGATGTGTGCTGACCTCGCCGTCGTCCTCAAGCAAACCCTCGGCCACATCGTCGCAAACCTCGCAATCCTCATCCGTCAGTCCAAGCGCCTCGACACCGGCCGCTTCGTCGGCCGAGGCATCATCGTCTTCGCCCACACCGGACCCTGAACTCCTGCAAGCGCAGCAGTCCCTCCAGTCAAAAATCACCGAGGCCGGCAATCTCCTGTCATCATCAGAGAACCAGGTCGCCGATGACTCGACAAGGACAGCTCTCACCCAGGCGATTGACAATGCGAACGCCGTGTCATCCACTGACCCCGCTGACTATGCGGCGGCTGAGCAATCACTCCAATCTGCGATGGACGCAGTCCAATCCAGCGAAGCGCAGAAACAAGCCGCTGATGCTGCCGCGCAGCAGGCCGCGCAAGAACAGGCACAGCAGCAGGCCGCGCAAGAGCAGGCACAGCAGCAGGCCGCGCAAGAGCAAGCACAGCGGCAGGCCGCGCAGGAACAGGCACAGCGGCAGGCCGCGCAGGAACAGGCAACGCAGAACGCAGCTCGCGACACGCAAACCACTACAACCAACACGGGGAAAACCGTGAAGCGCGGACAATTCTGCAGCACATCGCGAATCGGAGAAACCGCCGCTGCATCCAACGGTGGTATCGCCACATGCACTTCGGAAGGCCCCCGGGCCCGCTGGAAGTGAACGCGTTCCGACGCCCCGTCGCCCACATCGAATGGTTTCATGCTGACTTGGCTGACACCATGCCAGCATGAAACCGATTGTGCGCCACCGAGCATCGACCGATGACCACCACCCAGCGAGACACCCGCATGGGCAGGACCCACCCATCCCCAACGGTCCTATCGGCAATCTGGCGGCGGGATCCGTCATGCGCGATAATAATGCACACGTGGAACGTAGACACGGAAACAAACGGACTCAGAGAGGAGTTCCCATGGGATATGCATTGGTTACCGGGGCAACGAGCGGAATAGGTAGGGAATTCGCTTCGATTCTGGCGCAGCATGGCAAGGATGTGATTGTGGTCGCACGCAGGGAGAACGCACTGAAGGCTCTGGCGGCGCAGTTGCATGAGCAGCATGGGGTGCACGCCGTCGCAGTGGCGATTGACCTGACGGAGGAGGATTCCGCCGACGAGCTGTTTTCACTGACGCAGGATGCCGGTTACTTCGTCGATACGCTTGTCAACAACGCAGGGTTCGGCGATTTGACGGGTTTCCTTGACTCGAACTGGCATCGCAGCCGCGACCTCATGGAGCTCAACATGATCACGCTCACCCATCTGACCTACCTGTATGGACGCGAGATGAGGGAACGTCACTTCGGGCGCATCCTCAACGTCGCATCCGTTGCGGCAGCGTTCGCCGGGCCCAACATGGCGCTGTATTACGCGTCGAAGGCCTTCGTGCTGAGCTTCACCGAAGCCGTGGCAGAGGAGGTGCGCGGCACGTCCTAATTTTCTTCCGTATCGAACAGCTCTTCTTAAAATTCTTCTTAATACATAG
>CAYVHC010000182.1:0-1893 GCA_964451025.1 uncultured Bifidobacteriaceae bacterium | reverse complement strand
ATGACGCTCACCACACCCGCATGCCCGCTCACCTCGCTCATCGAAGATGAGTGCGCCACCGTGCTTGCTGGCCTCGTTGAGGAGTTCCGCATCGACTGGACGTGGACCCCGCCGTGGAACGTCGACATGATGACGCCGGAAGGCGCCGAGCAGATGGCGGCGTTGGGATTCAATGCCGGCAACCTGCCGCAATACGGGCAGTGAGCCTGTGCAGTGAGCCTGTGCAAAACCAAGGGCCTGTGACCTCGCGCAACGCGGTCGCAGGCCCAATGTGATATGAGAAGCCGTGACGGGGGAGCGGTGGCGCCTCTATTACCGGTATTCCCTCTTCCCCGCTCTACCCGCTGCCATCTCTTCCCGCTGCTTTTCTCCCTACTCTCTCTATTCCATTTGCGTGGCATAGAACGCCACGGCGGTGCTTGCCGCGACGTTGAGGGAGTCCACGCCGTGATACATGGGGATCTTTACGGTGAGATCGGTGTGGGCGATCGTACGGTGCTTCAAGCCATCGCCTTCGGTTCCGAAGACAAGCGCCAGCTTGTCGATGTGCTGGGCGTCGTCGGCAGGCAGATGCAGGCGGCGCGTCAGCTCCTGCATGGAGATGGAGTCATCGGTGAGCGCCATAGCCACCGTGGTGAAGCCCAAGGCGTTGAGCTCGGCAAGACCCTTGTCAGGCCAGTCATGCACATCGGAGCCGATGCGCGTCCACGGCACCTGGAACACGGTGCCCATCGAGACGCGGGCGGCACGACGATACAGCGGATCGCCGCAGGATGGTGTCACGAGCACCGCGTCGACCCCTAGGGCGGCTGCTGAGCGCATGATCGCACCCACGTTCGTGAAATCCACGATGTTCTCCATCACTGCCACACGCCGTGCATCGCGGCACAGGTCCTCCACGGTGGGCAGCTTCCAGCGGCGCATCGCGCACAGGGCGCCGCGGTGCAACCGGTAGCCGGTGAGGGTCTTGAGCAGGGCGGGGCTCGCCACGAAGACGGGGATGTCCGGCCCCCATTCGGCGTCCACTTGCTCGAATTCGCGCGTCATGCCTTCCAGCCACGGCTCTTCGACAAGGAACGACAGCGGCTCCAGATGCGCGTCGAGCGCGCGGTCGATGACCTTGGGGCTTTCGGCGATGAACATGCCCTTTTCAGGCTCCAGACGGTTGCGCAGCTGGATTTCCGTGAGCTGCGTGTATGCGGCGAGGCGAGGGTCATCGAGCGAAGAGACGGGGATGATCTGCATATGGCTCCTTTGCTGACAGGGAAGAGGGACGCGTTGCGCACATCATTGTAGGCGATTGCCGGCAGAAACGGGGAGGGCAACAACCGCATGAATGCATGCGACACGCCGAGGGTTGCGATAAATAACACGCATGGTATTCTATTCAACTGTTGCGCTTGAACAACGCAGCAAGTTCAGATAACTGAAGATGTCCGGGTGGCGGAATGGTAGACGCGCTAGCTTGAGGTGCTAGTGACTATTTTTAAACGGTCGTGCGGGTTCAAGTCCCGCTCCGGACACGATTAAAAGGTCTTCGAGAAATCGAAGGCCTTTTCTTTTTCTCATGCTTCCTGCTCTTCGCGCTTCATCATCTGTATCTGTTCGTCGTGGATTCACATGCCGTTCGTGGGGCGCGGCTGTGCCAATCGGAGAAACGTGCAACAATGAAGCAATGAGTGGTATGGAGAGTTCTTATATTTCTGGCGCTTATGTTTCTGGTGCCCCTGTTACCAGTGCCCCTGCGCCAGGCTTCTCCGAATGGGGCGGTCAGGGGTTGTGAGCTGTTGGCTTATTCCATGCTTTTTCTTGGTTTTCCTATGTTATTGTTAATTCCATGGGTTAATAGACAAAATGTGTGTTTTATTCTGTCTGTTTTTCGGCGTGTCGCCG
>CAYVHC010000181.1:0-1954 GCA_964451025.1 uncultured Bifidobacteriaceae bacterium | reverse complement strand
GCCGGTGAAACGCGAACCAAGCGGCCGGATGCGTCCGGCATGAGGCTTGGAGCTGCCCCGGGCGACCGGGACATGCAAGTTGGCTAGTTCACAATAACCAACCAACTTGCAACGGAATGACGAGGCTCTGGCGGCTGCCGTCAACCTGGACGAGCGCATTGCTCAGTTGAACATGGGGTCGGGTGGCGTGTATGGCAGGGTTCCCCATGAGAATCCCACGTACGCCAAGGGCGTTGTCGCGGATTCCAACGCGCTGCGCTGCGAGGTCCACTGCGGCTCGTCGGACAGCAGCACCGACGACTGGGAGTGGCTTCATACTTCCTCGTGGCCTTCACGGACGTTCACGACCGACAGGTGCGCGTGTGGTCTGGCGACATCGTGTAGGCGATGGGTGACCCCGGGGAGCGTGAGTCGTATTTGCTCCAGGGTGTCAGGCCGCCGATCGTCGTGGGCGGCAATGCGACACTGGTGCGCACAGTGGGCAAACGCACATACGTCCACAGCGCGACGACGCAGAGCACGGTGCTACCCTGAATGGCATGACGCTTCCTGTTTTCGTGCTTCGTGACGCTGTTCCTGCGCCGTTTTCTGCACCATCCGCTGCCGCACCGGCAAGCCCGGTGTTGTCGGTCGGTTTGCGTCCCCAGCTTCCGGCTCCCGTGCAACGCCACGCGTTCAAAGCGATGCGCCTCGCCGCCGGCGACGAATTTCAACTGACCGATGGCAGGGGCCTGCGTGTCACGCTGCGCGTGGACGATCCCGAGGCGGCGCTTGCCACGGTGACCGAGGTGGAGCATGAGCCTCAACCCGCAGTGCGGCTCGGCCTCATCCAGGCGCTTGCAAAAGGCGGGCGTGACGAGCAGGCCATCGAGACATCCACTGAAATCGGTGTAGATGCGGTGATGCCATGGCAGGCAAACCGGTCCATTGTGCAGTGGAAGGGGCAGAAGGCATCGAAGGCTCTTGCCAAGTGGGAGGATGTGCTTGTCGCGGCGACCGAGCAGTCCCGCCGTGCGTATGTGCCGCAGTTGGAGAGCTTGCACACCACAAGGCAGCTCAATGCCTGGATCGGCGAGGCGACGAAGCGCGGCGACATGGTGATCGTGCTCCATCAGGATGCCACGGATACGTGGGGGCACATCGAGCAGAAAGCCGCGCAACTGGCGGCAACGGCGGCACAGGCGCAATCCGCGGTTGATTCCGCCGATGCCGATGACCCCGTCGCCGCGCCTGCAACAACAACCGCGCCCACAATCTGGGTCGTCGTGGGGCCGGAAGGCGGCATCGCGGACGAGGAGGTCGCTTCCTTCATACAAGCGGGCGCCGCGAGCTGTGTCATCGGCACCACGATCCTGCGCGCTTCGACGGCAGGACCGGTGGCGCTTACCCTGCTCAGCCATGCCATCGGCAGGTACTGAGCACGGCTTAAGATGGAACCAGACACGGAACGGGTGGCGTGCGCCGCCCCATCCGTAAGGTAATGCGCGCACAGCCACCGGTATCCAAAGCCGATGGGCCGTAGCCGCCTACCCAAAACCACAAGAACCACGAAGGAGCACATCATGGCACAAGACGCCGATTGCCTGTTTTGCAAGATCGCTGCCGGTACGATTCCCAGCACGAAGGTCTACGAGGACGATACGGTCTACGCGTTCAAGGACATCAATCCGGTGAGCGAAGTGCATGTGCTGGTGATTCCCAAGGATCATTATCCGAACGCCGCCGCCGTCGCCAAGGCTGACCCCACGCTCATCGCACACATCATCGAGGTGGCGCAGAAGATCGCCGACGAGCAGTCCGACGGTGCGTTCCACCTGCTGTTCAATACTGGTGAAGCGGCAGGGCAGACGGTGTTCCACTGCCACGCCCATGTGCTGGGCGGCAAGGCGGACGCCGCCAAGGTCGCCGCGGCACTTGCCTAAGACCTGTCGCGCCCCGGACGGCCGTTGGCTGG
>CAYVHC010000180.1:0-1956 GCA_964451025.1 uncultured Bifidobacteriaceae bacterium | reverse complement strand
CAACCACTTCCGCAACAAGATGAACGGCAACAGCGAGTACCTGCGCAACTGCCAGAGCCAGAACTCCTGCCTCATGGTCGAGCGCTACGCCAAGGACGGCAAGGCCGACGACGATGGCGTGGTCATCGCCAACATGGGCGGCGACGTCAACCTAGCCGGTTCGGACACCACCCTTGACAACGGCACCTACACCGACCAGGTCAACGGCGGTACCATCACCGTCTCCGGCGGCAAGATCACCGCCGGCACCGCGAAAGCCTATGCGGTCAGCGCCTACTATCAGACGAACGGTTCGGGCAGCGGTTCCAGCACAGGAGGCTCCAGCACGGGCGGTTCCGGTCAAACAACCGGCGCAACTGTGGTGTATGCGACCAAGCCCTCGTGGTGGAACACCATCAACGCCTATATTTACAAGGATGATGGTTCCGCATCTGCAGCATCCAACGCATCTTGGCCGGGCGTTGCCATGACACGGCTCACTGCGGATGACGGGTGCGCGAAAGCCGGGACATACCGTGTGGACGTGCCTGATTTGGGCAGCGGCACCTATCGTGTGATTTTCTCGGACAATGGAAGCTCCAGCAACCGGTATCCCGCGGATATGGTCGCCGGAATGGCGTTCACGCGAGGTGCGGCGGTGCAGTGGGACGGACAGGGCACGTCGCTGGGGACAGTGCAATGCAGCACCCCGGCCACCAAGGTGGCCATCAGCGGTGACGGCGTGACTGACGGCAAGCTCAGCCTGAGCACCGGGGCAACTGCACAACTGACGGCCGCCGTCACCCCGAGCACGGCAACCGGTACGGTCACCTGGGCTTCATCCAGTCCATTAATTGCTACGGTGGATGCCAACGGCCGTGTTTCGGCGCTCAAAGCCGGTACTACGACCATTACCGCGAGCGTTGGAAAGGTCATCGCGAGTGTTGACGTGACCGTGACCGCAAGCCACAAGAACGTGGTGTACGCGTCAAAGCCGGGCGGCTGGAACGCGTTGTATGCCTACGTATACACCGGCGACGGCGCCTCGGCGAAGAGCAACGCGACATGGCCGGGTGTCGCCATGACCCGGCTGACCGCTGATGATGGTTGCGCGAAAGCCGGCATGTACCGGTACGAAGTCCCCGACCTGGGAACCGGCACCTACCGCGTGATCTTCAACGACGGCGGCTCGCAGCAGACCCCCGGAGGCCAGCAGGCAGGCATGGAACTGAAAGGAACCATGGCATGGACCGGAGGTGACACACTGAACACGCTGAGCTGCCAGACGGTGCCGTCAACGACCAACGGCATCACCGGCGACGGGGTGGCGGACGGTGCGCTCGCCATTGCCGCCGGTAAGACCGTGCAGCTTGGTGTAAATGGCAAGACCGTGACCATGCCCAACGCGAAGTGGTGGTCCGATGGGGCTGCGGTCGCTGTCACCGGAACCGGCCTGATCGTCGGCGTGACCGCCGGCACCAGCACCGTGAGCGTCACCACGGGTGATGCCACGTATCAGCTGGCAGTGACGGTGAAGTAGCCGGTCGGTAGTGGTTGGTGTGGTGCGTGGTTTAGGCCGCGTACCGCACCAACCGCGTCATTGTTTCTGAGATGGGTTGGCAGCGGTGCTATTTTCGAAAACAAATGTCAGGGTGAGAAGAATATGAGGCTTCGGACATGGTTGTGGGTGGTTAGTGTTGTGTGAGGGGTGTTTTGATTGGTGGTCGTGTATTGAAGAAGCTATCCCGTATCCTGTAAGGTGTCAGCATCTCAACATTCATCTGGCGGGAGGACCGGAATGGCTTGCTCGGATACCTTATGCAGGAAACTGCTCGATGCCAAGGACACGGTCGTGCAGCCGCATGTCCTGTACGCCGACGCGGACGGCGCCACGCGTCTGAGGATCATGACCCGTCTGAACGTGTTTGTGTTCAATTAGTTGTTGCGGGTTTAGTCACGAAGATTTTTCGGGTTTAG
>CAYVHC010000179.1:0-1965 GCA_964451025.1 uncultured Bifidobacteriaceae bacterium | reverse complement strand
GTCATCAACTCGCTGGTGCCGTATCTGGTCACCGCAGGCGTGTTGCTGCTGCTGGCGATCATCATCACAATCGCTGTCAACAAGAAGACCGTGCACGTTGCGGCGACAAGGAAACTCGTGCATTCGCAGTCGTGGCTTGTGGCCTTGGTGGGCATCGTCGTCGCGATTTCCATGATGTTGTCCGGCCCGTTATCGACTCTGCTCAACAATGCGACGATCACCAAGTACGAACTGTCCTCGAGCACGGTGTCCCAGGCGAACAAGCTCGCCAACAGTGTCGAGGAAGAGGCCGTGACCCTGCTGAAGAACGACGACGCCAACCTGCCGCTGAGCAGCAAGAGGGTCAATGTCTTCGGCTGGGGCTCCACCAACCCGGTGTACGGCGGAACCGGCTCCGGAGCCATGTCCGACCAGTACCCGACGGTATCCATGCTCGATGGCATGAAGAAGGCCGGTCTGACGACCAACAGCCAGCTGACCAAACTGTATACGGACTACCGCAAGGACCGCCCGCAGGTGCAGATGTTCGCACAGGATTGGACTCTGCCTGAGGTGCCCGCTTCGCAGTATTCCGATTCGCTGATGAACCAGGCCAAGAGCTTCTCCGACCAGGCCGTGATCGTCATCACGCGCGTCGGCGGCGAGGGCGCAGATCTGCCGACCAACATGAAGGCCAAGGGCATCACCTACCACAACAATTCCAAGGACTATGAGGACTTCAAGGACGGCGAGGGCATTTTGCAGCTCGACCAGACCGAGCGCGATATGGTCAAGCTCGTCACCTCGAACTTCAAGAACGTCACCCTCGTGTACAACGGCGCGAACACCTTCCAGTTCGACTTTCTCAAGGATTACCCGCAGATCAAGTCCGTACTGTGGTGCCCGCCCGCCGGCCAGACCGGCTTCACCGCGCTCGGCGAAGTGCTTGCAGGCAAGGTGAATCCGTCCGGCAAGACCTCCGACACCTTCCTCAAGGACCTCACCAAGTCCGTCAGCTACAACAACTTCGGCGGGTTCACCTATAAGGACGCCGACGATATGTCTGCCAGCTACATCGGCTTCACCGGCAAGGAACAGAAGAGCACCCCGACCTTCGTCAACTATTCCGAAGGCATCTACGTGGGCTACAAATTCTATGAGACCGCGGCGAGCGAGGGGCTTATCAACTACAACGACGTCGTCCAGTATCCGTTCGGCTATGGCCTGAGCTACACCGACTTCACGCAGAAGATGGGCAAGGTCGCGTACCGCAACGGCAAGGTCTCCTTCAAGGTGACCGTTACCAACACCGGCAAGACCGCCGGTAAGGACACGGTCGAGATCTACTACAACCCGCCGTACACCAACGGCGGCATCGAGAAGGCGACCAAAAACCTGGTGGCGTTCGAGAAGACCAAGACCCTTGAGCCGGGCGCATCCCAGACCATCTCCATCTCCTTCGACGACGATGACATGGCCTCCTACGACGAGAACAACGCCAAGGCATACGTGCTGGAGAAGGGCGATTACCAGATCATGCTGCAGTCCGATTCCCACACGGTGATCGACACGCAGACCATCAACGTGCCGAAAACCATCACCTACAACACTTCGTCGAACACGCACAACGGCGACCAGACCGTTGCCACCAACCAGTTCTCCAACGCGGAAGGCGACGTCACCTACCTGTCTCGCGCCAACCACTTCGCCAACTACGCGAAGGCGACCGCCGCCCCGACCGATTTCACGATGAGTGATGCAGCCAAGAAGCAGTTCAGCAACAACAGTCTCTACAAGGCGGCCGACCACAACGATTCCAGCGACAAGATGCCGACCACCGGCGCGAAGAACGGTGTGAAGCTCGCCGACCTGCGCGGCAAGTCTTATGATGATTCCGCTTGGGACAAGCTGCTGGATGAGCTCACCTTCGACGATATGGACAATTTGATCGCCAACGCCGGTTACGGCAGCCAAGCGGTCAAGTCC
>CAYVHC010000178.1:0-2048 GCA_964451025.1 uncultured Bifidobacteriaceae bacterium | reverse complement strand
ATCCGCGCAGGACGTGTATGACAAGGCCGCCGAATCGGGATGGGCCGGATGCGACGACGACGCCAGGCGCGTGCTGGAGGGCATACGGTTCGCCCTGCGCTGCTACCGGCGCTACAGCCAGGGCGCAGGGGAAACGAATAAAAGCATCATCATCTCCCTCGGCGTCCGGCTCAGCCCGCTGAGCATCCACGAGGTGCGCGAAATCCTCACCGATGACACCATCCACATTGACGAGCTTGACGCCGGCAAAAGCGCGGTGTTCCTCATATTGTCCGACACCGACGCCACGTTCAACTTCCTCGCCGCCGTGTTCTACCAGTGCCTCTTCCAGACCACCGTCAGACAGGCCGACGCCAACCCCGGACAACGTCTGAACCGCGAGATGCACTGTTTCCTTGACGAGTTCGCCAACATCGGCAAAATCCCAGCCTTCCCGACACTCATCGCCACCATTCGCTCACGCGGCATCTCGGCCAGCATCGTGGTGCAGAACCTCGCCCAGCTCAAGGCGCTGTACAAGGAGCAGTGGGAGACCATCGCCGGAAACTGCGACTCCACGCTGTTCCTCGGCGGCAACGAGGAGACCACCACGAAGTGGATCAGCGACCGTCTGGGCAAACAGACCATTGACACCCGCACCACCAGCCAGTCCAAAGGACAGACCGGCGGATTCACCATCAATTACCAGCGCACCGGACGCGAACTCATGACACCTGACGAACTCGGCGTCATTCCCAGCGACGAATGCGTGTACCTGCTACGCGGCGTGGCGCCGTTTTGGTCGAGGAAGATCGGAGGGTGACCGCATATGCTCCGCTTGCGACGTCGCACGGCGTACCAATCCGCGGGGCCGTTGACACGCCCAGCCTGCCGCCTAGACTTGATCGAAACCGGGTTTTGTCTTATGATCGGTGCTGACCGAAACAGGAGCGTGCACCTATGGACCAGAGTATTCGAATTGCGGAGTTGTTCGCCGGCGTCGGCGGTTTCCGCCTTGGCCTGGACGGATACGACAATCCCGAGCATCCCGAATTCCACATGGATTCAGCAGGCCCCTTCCATACGGTGTGGGCGAATAACTGGGAGCCGCAAGGGCAGGAGACAAGGCAGTTTGCCGCACGCTGCTATGCTCATAGGTTCGGTAAAGGCTCGATAGTGAACGAGGACATCGCACAGGTTCTCGATGAGGTCGATGCCGGATCTCGACAAATTCCCGACTTCGACATGCTCGTTGGTGGCTTCCCTTGCCAGGACTATTCCGTCGCCAAGCCTCTCTCCATGGCTGCTGGCATCGACGGCAAGAAGGGTGTCCTGTGGTGGAGCATTAACCGCCTGCTAGAGATGCGCCACCCGCGGCTCGTGCTCCTCGAGAACGTCGACCGCCTTCTCAAGTCCCCCGCCACCCAGCGCGGACGCGACTTCGCCATCATCCTGACATGCCTGAACCGACTGGGTTACGACGTGGAATGGCATGTCATCAACGCAGCCGAATATGGCATGCCTCAGCGACGCCGCCGCACTTATATCTATGCTGAGTACGCTCAGGAACGCACAAGCGGCCCGGAGTCCCTGCGTGACCGTCTTCTGCACACAGGTGTCATCGCCCGTGCGTTCCCCGTCACGCCAGCTGAAAAGAATGCCAGTGAACGTGAATTCACACTCGGCACAGACCCCTATGAGACCACGCAGACGTTCGGAGTAGGCGAGAAAATCAGCCCGTTTCAGAACGCCGGAGTCATGATCAATGGCCATGTGCTGACTATCAGAACCGACTCCGTGTACGACGGCCCCCATCGCACCCTCGGCGAATGCCTCGTGCCCGCCAGCCAGGTGCCGCCACAGTACTGGATTGATGACACCAAGCTCCCCTCATGGCAGTACCTCAAGGGTGCCAAGAAGGAGAAGCGCACCACCGCCGCGGGATACGAGTACACGTATTCTGAAGGGCCCGTCGCGTTCCCTGACCCGCTCGACAAACCTAGCCGCACCATCCTGACCGGAGAGGGCGGCGCGGGGGCCAGCCGCACAAAGCATGTCGTCATGCAGGA
>CAYVHC010000177.1:0-2078 GCA_964451025.1 uncultured Bifidobacteriaceae bacterium | reverse complement strand
CGACATCGGCCACTGCGACAATCTCCATCGTCGAAGGTTTTCGCAGCGGCCGTCCAGTATTCTTTCCGCCCGTTTTCCGCTTATATCCCTAGGTATATGTTGTCTATCCCGGGCCACTACGATATGGGGCGTATCGCAACAGTGACCGGCAACAGGAGCAGTACGCATGGCGGAATCATCTGGACTCGGACAATCGACACCTGACGAGGAACCCCAGCCGCAATCCGCACCAGACAACACCGGCGCCCGGCAGGGCGACACCGGTGATGCCGAGATTCAAACACCCCCTCCTTATGAGGTTTCCGAATACACTGAAGCGGTGGACCACTCTTCCGCTGAACAGTCGGACGAGGCGATTCCCTCACTGGAAAACGCTGATGCTTCGAATCAATCACCGAAACACGCAGCCTCGAGATTCCAAGCTGCAGCTACGACCATCATCACACCCGTCCGCTCATGGTGGTCACGGGTCTCCTCCCCCGTCAAGGCGAAGGTTTCACCGCAATGGCAGCGTCTGACCGCGACCCGCGGATTCAAGGCATTCATCGCCGCCTGGAAGTTCTTCAAGACCCGCATCTGGGACAAGCGGATGCGCTTCTCCTTCGCGTTCTACACCATTGTGTTTATTGTGGTGACCGCGGCAAGTGTCATCGGCTTGCAATGGAGCATCTACACCGAGCCGACGTATGCCAAAGGGCAGGTTGTGGACGACCAGACTAAGGCGCTGAACTCCGTCGCCGGGCAGCTCACGAGTTTCGTCAGCCAGATCTGGCTGCACCAGAGTTACCAGGCGTGGTTGAACTTCATTGTGCTGGGCGTGCTCTATCTCACGATTATTCTGGTCATCAACCGGTTCTGGGTGGCGACCGCGGTCTTCGGCACTCTGATGACCGTGTTCGCCATCGCCGACAAGATTAAGGTGGAGCTGCGCAACGAGCCGATTATTCCGGCCGATCTGCAGTTCATCACTGGCGGCAACGGCGACAGCATTATGTCATTCACCACGAAGAAGGACATGATCCTCATCAACTCGGCCGTCACCGGAGTGATCTGGCTGATCGTGGTGTGCGTGGCGTTGCAGTTCCTCGACCGGCGTCGCGGGCTGATCCCATACACGTGGAAGCGTTCGGAATTCGTCAGCGTCAAGAACATCACCGCCATGGTGTGCAGGTGGGTCGCGGCAGTGCTCAGCGTGGTGCTGTGCGTGTCGTTTACGTGGGGGCTGCCGGTCGAGGGGTCCTGGGCGAAGAATTTCGCGACCGGGCTGTCCGATAGCGCCCAACTGTGGAACGCTATGACCGATGCCCAAACGAACGGCCCCACCATGAATTTTCTCCGTTTAGTACATGTCAAAATCATGGACAAGCCCAGTGGATACAACAAGAAAAACATGGAGGAACTTGCCAAGAAGTATGCCTCGGAAGCTGAAGCTATCAATCAGACGCGCACAGCGAACCTTACCGATAGTACAGTGATTCTGCTGCTCTCAGAATCCTTCTCCGATCCCACCCGTGTGCCAGGAGTCTCATTCGTCGAAGATCCGATGCCGCAAATCAGAGCCATCAAGTCGACGACCACGTCCGGACTTATGCTATCGCCAGGCTATGGCGGTAATACCGCCAATATCGAATATCAAGCGCTCACAGGCTTGAACATGGCAAACTATAACTCTTCACTCGCAATCGCATACCAGCAACTTGTACCCCGGCAGAAGTGGGCGCCAACATTCAATCAAATCTGGAATGCGAAATATGGATCGGGAAGCTCTCTAGCCTTCCATGCGTATTACCGGAATATGTATCTTCGAGATGCCAACTATAAGAAGTTTGGTTTCGCGAAGTTCTATGCTCTCGACGGTGAACCTACACTGAAGAACCTTGAACCTATCGATTCCAGCAGCTATGCCTCCGACTCATCATTCTATGGCAATATTCTGTCAGCATTATCTACAGCAAAAACAGACGGCAGCTTTATCCAAGCCGTTACAATGCAGAATCACACACCCTACTATGACTGGTATCAGAATAATCAATTTAAAGATGCCGGTGACACTTCAACCGACGTCACGGAAGACGAAC
>CAYVHC010000176.1:0-2088 GCA_964451025.1 uncultured Bifidobacteriaceae bacterium | reverse complement strand
CTTCCGCTTCGGCGTGGTAGGCTTCGGCTCCCAGTTCCGTCCCGCTGAAACATATACGGATGATGAGGGTTATGAGCATGACGTCAGCGTGCTGGCTGTGCGCGGTTTGGACAAATCGGGCATCACCCAGTTGATGACCAGCAGTGACAAAGATATTGCGGCATGGGGAACCGGGCAGGACAAGAACTACGGCGGTGGCTGGATTGGTTATACGGCGAGCGAGAATCGAGAGTTCAGATATATGGCTACCGTGCCGACCAGTACCTCAGTAGCCAATGAATGGGGCCACCCTACAGGTACTGATTACAAATCTTTGGTCCAAATACTTGGTTCGGCAAGGCGGTTGTCGGGCGCCTGGGACACGCTCGATGACGATGACCAGGACCCCTCCACCTCCTTCAAGATCAACGGTGTCGAATACGCCAACTTCGGCACCGATACCCTGAAATCGCAATCATCAGAACTCGCCGGCTTCGACGAGCCCAAATGCACGTACACCACGGGCAGTGCGCCGGACGCGAATGGTTTGACACAGTACAAGTACGATTACTACAAGCATGAGGTCTACAACACCCAGACCGTTGACAGCTACAAGTTCAAATTCACCAGCGGTGTGAACGAGAAGCTCATCACCCTGACCGGCGATGGCAAATCGCTCCTGCAGGTCTTCAACGTCAAGGCCTCGGACCTGTCGAACGGCACATACTCCGGTGTCGATTTCTGGTTCCGCAACATCCCCGACACCGCATCCGTGGTGGTGAACGTGGTCAACGATGACGGCACCTCAACAAGCAGGAACACCGTGGACTTCAACAACGGCTGGCGCATATGGTGGGGTGGCGACGCGAGCTCCCATATCACTGATTCCGACGTGACGGAAATCGGCGGGTACTACTCCTACACCAAGTCGGGCAGCGATAACGAGCCTAACATGTATGCCAAGCGTGCCCAGCAGGTGCTCTGGAACTTCCCGTACACCACGCAGCTGACCATCCGCGGCGGCCAAGGCTCCGGCACCCAGACGGTGAAATCAAAGGACGGTGCCACCAAGACCGAGAAGCAGATGACCACGAGCGACGACCCTGCGGCGGCGTGGATCGGCAGTATTTACGTGCCCGACGGCGGCTTCCAGTCGCATGTGTCCACCAACGGCCGCGTGTATGTGGGCGGGGACTTCGAGGTAGATAACCCCACGCCGGTGAAGTACACCGACGGCAGCCTGTTCACCAATTTCGAAGGCGGCAACTCCGCGTCCGTCATCGACATGGACCAGGAACGCCATAACCTGCCGTGGAACGCGTACTACACGCAGGACAGCTCCGCCATAGGCTGGGGCAAAGTCGACAGCTCGACTAACAAAACGCTCTCGGGAGCCTCGTGGAGCGTATACGGCTCACTCGAGGACGCGAAGAGCGGCACCAGCGCCGCCATCATCTCGGTGACTGACAACGGCAGTAACGATTGGTCCACCGAGGAAGGCAAGGTCGTTGTCAAAGGGCTCAAGCCGAACGCGAACTATTTCATCAGAGAGACGACCCCGCCGGAAGGTTACCAACGCAACACCAACATTTATACCGTTCAGACCCTGCAGAAAGGGGATGCCAACGTTAATTTCCTGACGTCGTTGGTGTACGACAAGGACGGTACACAAGTCACTACTTCCGATGACCAGATGATGCACTCCTTCACGGCTGCTGACGGCCGTACCGCTTACGCGATCGGCGACAAGAAGAAGGGCGGCAGCGTCAGCTGGACGAAATACGCCGAGGGCGACAGCTCGAAGACCGGACTCGCCGGATCAAGCTGGACCCTCACGAAAACCGATGCCAGTAGCCCCACCAGTTGGACACTGAATGACAACACCACTGCCGCCACCGGCATTACCCTGACCCAGGGCGGCACCCCGGTCAGTGGTGGCAGTGTGCAGGTCGAGGCGTACAAGACCATCACCCTGAAAGCTTCCGTGGCCCCAGCTGAGGCGAGCCAGCAAGTGACATGGAAATCGTCCAAAACCAACGTCGCTGTGGTGACCGACGGCGTGGTCACCGGCGTCGCGGCTGGAACATCCATCATTACGGCCTGCTCGGT
>CAYVHC010000175.1:0-2101 GCA_964451025.1 uncultured Bifidobacteriaceae bacterium | reverse complement strand
ACTGTTGCAGTCTCAATGCTCATGTTCCCAACACTGATTCAAATACGCGAATTCCTAAGCAATGGACATATGTTCCTGTATGTCACACCCCGATATGGAATGTATCTCATTCCACTCGTGCTCTGCTGCTGGGTGCTTGCGTTGCAAAATCGACGTTCCAAGATTTTGGCAGTAAGCGTACCTGTATTCGCAATCGTCTGCAGCTTCTTTGCCGTTGCCACAGCTACTAATCTCAACTGAGAGATCGAACAGTTGCTATTTCACACCACCAATGCAACGCATGTGAGTTATTAGTTGCAAAAAGTATCATGGCAAACGTTCTCACTATCTCGAGATGACACGTTTAAGACGATTGAGGGGTCGCTCATGACAAGTATTTCCGTTGTCATTCCTGTCTACAATTGTGCCCGTTACTGCACACAGTGCATTGAGAGCGTACTGCCGCAACTTGCCGGCGACGATGAAATCATTGTTGTGGATGATGCCAGTAGCGACAACACCGTCGAGGCATTACAAGCCCTATCCTCGCAACACCACAGAATCCGGCTGATACTCCACTCCGACAACCTCGGCACGTTACGATCCCGGAGGGACGGTGTACTTGCAAGCACTGGCGACTACGTGATGCTCATCGACCAGGATGATGAAATAGCGCCTAATTCATTCAATCAGCTTCGCCAGTACATTGCAGGCAGCAAATTCGACATCATCCACTTCGGAGTACGCGTTGTACCGGAAAATACGGCTGCACGAAAAGCCGCCGCTGGTATGGAGGGGTTTTTGTGCCCCACTCCACGGGAGATACACGGACAAGATATCCTCAGACTCCAATTTGCCTCTGAAGACGGCTTCGACTGGCATGTTCATCACAAGTTGTTCCGCGGAGAATTGCTACGCCGCGCATATAGCGTCTCTGCCGACACATACCTAGTGCTTTCTGACGATTTGTACATGAACTTCATCATTGATTCGTTCGCAGAATCATATCTTGCAGTTCCTCATGCCCAGTGGTATCTCTATCACCTCGGACGTGGCGATACCTTTGGACAGCCACTAACGCGCGAATCCATGGCAAAGCTTGCGCAGCGCGATGCAACAGCCCTGCGGCTCATCCGCGAATTCGTCAGCACAAATCAACACTCCATTCTGAGGAATGATTGGACTGGCCGTCTCGCCGATGTTCGCGACAGGCTCGGGGAACATGTCATGAACGAATGGAAGGACAATCTTCCGAGCTCGTTGCAATCCAACGCGCTGGATGATATTCGCCACGCGTTGAGCGATGATGTCATCTGTGCAGAACTCTACCGTTATGTTCGTGATTTCGCCTACGACTATCTCCAACACCCTCAAGACCGAGCATTGCAACAGCACGACCGTACAGAAGCGTTGCGATACCTAGGGTATGTCCAACAGATCGCTCGTGAGGAAACTCCCGATTCCGGCAATCGTCACTATACTCAGCTACGCGATACCGCGCTTGGTCATCTTCATGAGCCTGGCGGAATTCTTGCGCAGCAACATAATCCCTCAACAGGATTCTTCTCGAAAATCAGCCAATTGTTCAGAAACAGCAGGTTCTTGAAACCTCAACGCCAATAAGCTTGAAGCCCCAGCCGCATATGGCATTCAAACATGCAGGGTATTACCACCGCAGCTTGAAATGCCCATCATACTGATTGAGATTTGGATTCGTGAACTCACCTGCCTTCAGCGAACCATCCCACTGCGCATGAAATGCCGCACGGTGCTGACAAGCTTTACCAGCGCTTGTGTCATTGACCGATGCTGATTCTGCATGTCTCTTGTGGTACAGCACGGATTGTGGATCGAACACCACAGAATATCCATGTTGGCGTGCCCGCATACAAAAATCAATAGCATCAATCCCAGACGCATATCGTTTATCGAAACTGCCTATTTCGAAGAAAGTCGACCGTCGTATCATTTGGCAAGCTCCGTCGACAGCAGCACAGTCCCAAGGATATAAGAGGGTTCCAAGGTATCCGTCATCCTTATAGGACATTAAATCGCCATAGTTCCCGATACCGTTAGGCGAAATCCACATTCCACCATGCTGCACCAGACCATCATGATCGAG
>CAYVHC010000174.1:0-2109 GCA_964451025.1 uncultured Bifidobacteriaceae bacterium | reverse complement strand
GGGCTGATACCCCGGGGCCCGAATTTCGCGGAAATTTACGCGAGAGGGGGCGGCGGTCTTTTCCCCAAGGTACACAGAGATCGGACCGCCCCCTGGGGCCACCAAGGCCAGCGACTTCGCCACGGCGAAGCGGCAAAGCCGACCTTTCCGCCCGGACTTCGCCCTGGCGAAGCGCGAAAGCCGACCTTTTCACTCGGACTTCTGCGCGGCGAAGCGGCAAAGCCGACCTTTTCGCCCGGACTTCTCCACGGCGGAGTGCTAAAGCCGACCTTTCCGCCCGGACTTCTGCGCGGCGAAGCGCGAAAGCCGACCTTTTCACCCGGCTTTGGGCGGCGCGGCCGGGGCTTTGGGGGCGAAAACGGCGCGCTTCCTTATAACGCGCGAGGGTCCCAAATTTTACGAAACGGCGACAAAAGGCGACGTTTTCGTCGCCACTAGTTCGCCGTTAGTTAACTTGCTTTTTTGCCGAAGGCGAGCGAAACTGTGGTTGCGCCGGGGGAAAAGCCCCGCCGCCGCGGAGGGCGCCCCGCCCCCGCGAACCCCTCGACCGGCCGCGCCCGCGGCCAAGCCCCCGCCGCCCCGCGCGGCTTCCAAACCGACCGTGACCGGCCCCCGGCCGTGCGCAAACCAGCGCGCGCTCCGAAACCCGGCGACCCCGCCCCAGCCAGACCGCTCGAGAGGTCTCTCTGGGTGCCCCCCAACGACCGACCCTTTCCGCTGGGCGCCCGGCGGAAAGCCCGAAAAGGGAAAACGAAAAGGAAGGAGGAACCCCCGATGGCACGACCGCCCCCGCTTTGCCCACGCCCGGTCTCTCACGACCGCTCCGCCTGACGATGGCTGGGAGGGCTCCCAGCCGAAACGCCCCAAGCGTCGCGGAAAGCCCGCAAAACCAACGAAGGAGGTCTCTACCATGACGAGCAACCCCAAGGCCGCGCTCCGCGCCGCCGATCTCGCCCTCGACCAGCTCCGCGAACTGGAGGAAGCTGTGCTCCGCGCCAGGGCTCTGCCCAGCGAGGAGAACTACGCCGACGTGCGAACGCTGGCGGGCGACGCCCTCTATCTGGCCCAAAAGGCCGAGGACTCCGCCTGGAACGATATCGACCCCGAAGAGGCCGCTGATGAACCCAAACTTTGGGAAGCGCACCTCTCCGCCAAGGACGCCGCCGAGCAAGCCCGAAAGGGTGCGAACGACGCACTGGCTCTGGCCCAGGGGGAAGCTCCCGCAACCGCCGCTGCAAAGAGGATCGCTCTCAAAAAGCTTGGCCTCGAAACCCTCGAACAGCGTTGGTCTGACGAACTGGATTTCCACGAGCATGCGGTCTGGACCATCCGGGCCGCTCTGGAAGCCGCATACGCCGCCGGTCTCAGAGATGGGAAAACCATCCATTGACCGGCGGTTTCTTTTCCCCAAGACCGAAAGGAGGAACCCCAATGCCCAAGACCACTTTTGTCAGGAAGCCCATCTGCCTGGACGACGTCCGCGACGAAGTTCGCTGGATCATCAAGCACTTCGGTCCCGAACGCGATAGCTACTACGTCGCCGCCGAACGCCACCTCTCTCAAACCGAGTGGACGGAGTTCACCTCCGACCTCTTCGCGGACCGCGACTGGATCAAGGAGTTTTCAAATCAAAACCACCCGTCTATCGAGGGCGCACCCGCCTGCATCCGCGTCACAGGAGACGGCTGCGAAACCGTCCTGCTGGTCGACCCACAAGGCTATTCCTACGCCCGCTACGTAGCTCTTGAATCGCCCGCCTGACGAGAGCCGGGTCGCACCCGGCCGAAACGCCGAGAGGCGTCGCGGGAAGCCCGCAATATCTTTCAAATCAGGAGGTAACACCATGAATTTCTTCGAACAGGAACTCCGCCGCTTCACCGGCAAGGACACCGCTTTCAAATCGAGCAAGCCCGTTTACGTAGGCCGCGCCTGCTTCATCCCGCTCAGCGGCAACCGTCGCGCCCGGCTGGAGTTTGTCACCCGCGGAGTCGCCGACCACTATGACGCGCTGAACGTAACCATTCTCAGTACCACCGAGGGCAAGATTGATATCCTTCAGCTTCGCTTCAGCGAGTACTTTGCCCAGCGAAAGGGCGGTTGCTCCGGAAC
>CAYVHC010000173.1:0-2121 GCA_964451025.1 uncultured Bifidobacteriaceae bacterium | reverse complement strand
ATGCTTGAGGGCGTTCGAGATAATGTTCGTGAACAGCTGGCGCAGGCGGTCGGGGTCACCTTGCATCGTGATGTCATGCCGCATGGAAAGGGTGATGGTGTGGTTATGGCCTCCATCGGCGATTTCCAAGGGCTCGATTGTTTCGTCGAGGAAGTCACGCAAGTCGAAATCAGTGATTTCCAGACTGGCGGCGCCCGCCTCCATGCGTGATAGGTCAAGCAGGAATGCGATGAGGTCGCTGAGACGCTGGGTCTGGGTCAGTATGTTTTCCAGATTGGCCGGAGTGGGTTTGGTGATGCCGTCCGCCATGTTTTCGACCTGGGCTTGCAAAGCGGCGACGGGTGTGCGCAGCTCATGGCTCACGTTGGCGATGAGGTCGCGTCTCATCGAGTCGGAATGCTCCAATTCCTCGGCCATGATGTTGAAGGACCTGGCGAGCTGACCTATTTCATCCCGGCTGTGCGTGGCGCCGTAGACGCGCGCCTGATAATCACCGTCGGACACGGATTCGGCCGCATCGCGGATTTCACGCAGCTGGGCGGTGAGCCCGCGCGAAAAAACATACGTGATCCCCAATGCCACGAGCATCGTGACGGGGAACGAAATCCATTCACTCAACCCCCATTTGAGCATGACCCATGAAAGGATGAACACGATGATCGTGTCTATGATGATGAGCACGCTCAGCTCGGCCTTAATCGACGACAGCGAGCCGATGAGCACGGAATGACGCTCCGAGCCTCTGCGTGTAGCCTTGGCTTCCTGCTCGATGCGCTGTTCCGTGTCCGTGGTCGACGAACCGTGGGCGTGTGAGTCGCCGGATGCGGGGGAGACGTCACGGTCGCCGGCTGGGTCATTCACCTCATGCATGATTGTGCGCCGTTTCATCCTCTGGAGGTTCGAAAGCATAACCCACGCCATGCACGGTGCGGATTGTTTCGGCGCCAAGCTTGTGACGCAACGATTTGACGTGCGAGTCAACGGTGCGCGTGCCCGAGCCGTCCACCCAGCCCCACACGTCCTTGAGCAGCTGGTCGCGGCTGAGCACTGACCGTGGTTTGCGGGCGAGAGTGAGCAGCAAATCGAACTCCGTGGGGGTCATGTGCACATCCTCGCCGTCGAGCGTCACGATGCGCTGTGCCGGATCTATCGTGATGTTTCCAAAGCGCAGCACCTGCTCGTCTTCGGGGTTTTCCGCCAGTTGCTTCGCTCGCTCGACGCGTCGCAGCAGGGCTTTGCAGCGGGCCACGAGCTCACGCATCGAAAACGGTTTCGTCATGTAATCGTCGGCTCCAGCTGCAAGGCCGATGAGTTTATCGGATTCGTCATCGCGGGCGGTGAGCATGAGCACGGGCACGGGGCGTGCGGCGGTGATGCGTCGTGTCGCTTCCAAGCCGTCCATGACGGGCAGCATGACGTCCATGATCACCAAGTCGGGGCTGATCTGTGCAGCGGTCTGTACTGCGCTTGCGCCATCGCCGCAAACACGCGCCGACCACCCTTCCGCCGCCAGCCGTTGCGCAATAGCGGTGGCAAGGGTCGGTTCATCCTCCACCACGAGGATTGTGCTTGCCGTCGTTTGCCCTGCTGCAGAGCTGAAAGTGCACATTATACGATCGTCTTTCCGACTTTGGGGCAGCCAGCTTCACGCTGACTGCCCCAAAGTCTCATAAATCATGCCATGTGACTGGAACTCGCGTTCAGTCTTCCGGCTTCAACAATATCGCACCGAGCGCCGGAACGGTGAGTTTCGTCGAGTACGGGCGCGAATGGTATTCGCCTTGGTCCGCGACAATATTGTCGTTGTGGATGTTCGAGCCGCCGTACGCGAGGTCGTCAGTGGTCAGGATTTCCTTCCACTTGCCGCCGCGGGGGAGCGGAACCTGGTAATCGCTCCATGCGGTGCCGGAGAAGTTGACGACCACCACGATCGGGTTTCCGTCCTTGTCGAGGCGCATGTAGCTGAGCGTGTTGTGATCGGCATCGTCGGATGTGAGCCACTGGAATCCGGAGGGGTCGTTGTCGACCTGCCACAGCGCCGGGTTCTCACGGTAGACGGTGTTGAGGTCACGCACGAGACGCTGCACGCCCTGGTGATCCTGCCAGTTGAGGGAATCCCAG
>CAYVHC010000172.1:0-2141 GCA_964451025.1 uncultured Bifidobacteriaceae bacterium | reverse complement strand
CAGTTGGTTGGGCCGGTAGCCGAGTTTCGCAGCGGTCTGCCGGATGAGTGCCGCGGTCTGTGGCTTGACATGCCCTGCGTCACGTCCGTTGAGCACAAGGGAAACGCTGGCTTTGGACACTCCCGCGATGTCGGCGATGTCCTGCATGGTGGTCATGGATAGCGTGGCCTTTCTTCTTGCTGTTGCTACCGGCGACCATTGTAGGCGATGCGCTGCCGCGTCTGCTGTTCGGGGGCATCCAGGCAACTGCCGTGTTGCCGCGCTGTGGCGTATCTCGGTCATGTGCATTCTGCTACACCTTGCTGAGCCGCAGGTATCGTGCTGTGGTGTGACTGCCGTGTTGCATGGCAGGAAGATATCATCATTCGGTGCCATGGATTCGTGGGTATCTCGCCGTGGTGTGACTGCTGTGTTGCATATCGGCCGGATACCTGCCGCCACGCTGTCGGTTGGGTTGGTATCTGGCTGTTGTGCGACTTACGTGTGACATGGCAACGGGATACGGTTTGCCGGCGCCCCGGGATCATGCGCTATCTCGCCGTGGTGTGACTATCACATCGCACGTCGGGCGGGTATCTGCGGCAATGCTGTCGGTTCGGCCGCTACCTTGCAGTGGTGCGACTGCTGTGTCGCATGACGGGGGTGCCCTTCTGGCACCGCGGTTGGGTCGGTATCTTGCTGTGTTGTGACTGCTGCGTCGCACGCCGGCAAGATACCTATCTGTGATGTGCCGAATCCGTTGGTATCTCGCTGCGGTGCGACTCTTGTGTTGCACGACGGAGAGATATGGCCTGCCGGCGCCCCGGGACCATGCGCTATCCTGCCGCAGTGCGACTGCCGCATCACACCACGGCGAGATACCGGCGACGGTGCCCGCCTTTCACTCGCCTTGATCCTGCTTCCCGCCGAGAATCTCGTCGACCAGCTCCTGTTTGGCGTGAAGCTGCCCGCTGAATCCAGGGCGAATATCCAGCCGGATGACCACATCGGTGCGGTAGCCTTGCCCGGCGAGCTTCATCGTCGCATCGCGAATGGTGGCGAGCACCTGATCAAGATCGCCTTCGATGTTGGTGAACATGGCGTTGGTCTCGTTCGGCAGTCCCGACTGACGAATCACGTCAACCGCCTGTGCCACATACGTTGATTTCTCGGGGCTTGCTCCGGCCGGGCTGATGGCGACGGCGGCCACCGTGTTGATGTACGGTTTGCCGGTTTCCGGGTCGACCGGCACTTCCTGCCGTTCCGCGTTGCGATCGAGGGTCATTGTGTTCCTTTCTGTTGGGTTCTGCTCGGGAGGCATCCGTGCTGTCCGCGGGATTCCTCCGTCGATGCCTCGCATGGTTGATTATCTGATATTGCTTTCTGATTATCTCCGGTCACGATGACGAGTCGCTCGGCGTCCTGCGGACCAAGGTCAGCGCGTCCGCCACCGCCACGCATGGTCCATCGGCCCGGAACCATGCCCGAGGTCCAGCCCCGCGGCGATGGCCCCGGTCAGATACGCCTTACCATCGCGAATCGCCGAGGCCAGTGCCTCGCCGCGCGCCAAAGCGCTCGCAATCGCGCTGGACAACGTGCATCCGGTGCCATGCGTATTGGGATTGTCGTTATGCTCGCCACGGAACCACACCAAATTCCCGTCCGTGTCGGCGAGTACGTCGCTAGCGCCTTGAACGCTGTGCCCGCCTTTGACGAGCACAGCACATCCGTACCGCGAAACCAGACGCTGGGCGGCATGAGCCATGGCATCCGGCGTACTGATGGAACCCTCGCCGAAGCCCTGCCCGCACAGCACTTCCGCCTCGGGAATATTAGGGGTGATGAGCCGGCACAACCCGAACAGTCCGGTCAACGCGCTCTCGGCATTCGCGTCGAGCAACCGCGTGCCGCTGGAGGAGACCATGACCGGGTCGAGCACCACATTCGGTGCTTGGTACTTGCGCAATGCATCACCGATGACCGCGATGAGTCGGGCGTTGGAAACCATGCCGATTTTCGTGGCGGCCGGCGGAATATCGGTGTATACGGCATCCAGCTGGGCGGCGAGGATGTCCGGGCTCACATCTTCGACTGCGCTGACGCCTTGCGTGTTCTGTGCGGTGATCGAGGTGATGGCGCTCATACCGTAGACCCCGCACGCG
>CAYVHC010000171.1:0-2160 GCA_964451025.1 uncultured Bifidobacteriaceae bacterium | reverse complement strand
CATTGTCACCATGCTGCCGGTAATCCATGAGCACCGTCGGATCGTGCACGATGCTGCCCATTGCGGCGCAGCACAACGCAAGCCACCAGTCGTGCATGAGGATCGCCGGCTCCCATGCGCCGGCCAGGCGGCAGGCGGCGCGGTTGATCATCATCGTGCACCCGGTCACATAGTTCTGCACGAGCAGGCGATTGAGCGACACATAGAACTTGTCGATCTGCAGGTGTCCTTTAGCGACCTCGATGGGCTGCAGCCGCGCATCCACCACACGGTAGTCGCCAAATGCCAGCACCGGCACATCGCTGCCGCCGGCATGCCGCTCCTGCCGCCGCGTGACGCGGAGCATATGCTCGGCCTTGTTGGGATACCAATAGTCATCCTGGTCGCTGAACATCACGTAATCTGCGGTGGAATGCTTCATGATCTCCATGAAATTCGGCGCCGGCCCGCCGCAATGCACGTCATCCTCGATGAGCGTCACCTTGCCCGGATAGCGCCCGGCATACTCATGCAGGATCGCGACCGTGGCATCGGTCGAACCGTCGTCACGGGCAAGCACCCGCACATCCGACGCGGTCTGTGCCAGCAGCGAATCCAGCTGTTGGGCCAGATAGCGCTCGCCGTTGTATGTGGCAAGGCAGATGTCGATCATGCGCGTGCTCCTTCCCCGCCCTGCACCACGGGTTCGATGAACGTCGACACGGCATCGTCCAAGGCCTCATTGAAACGTTCCTCGGTGAAATGCGCGTCATAGCACGCCCGCGCCGCCCGGTGCATGCGTTCGCTCGCCACGGAGTCGGCTGCGAGCGTCACCGCATGCCGCGCCGTCGCCTCGATGTCGAGCGGGTCGACGTTCACGCCCGCGCCTTCGCGCTCCACCAGGTCAGCGCTGTCGCCGCCGATGGCATTGAGCAACGGCAGCCCGCAATACAGGTAGTCGATGGACTTCATGCTCAGCCCCACCTTCACCGTGGGTTTCATGATGTTGATCCCGTACGCGCACCCGCCCAGGATCGCATCCTTGCGCGGTTCGTCATACACCGCGCCATGGTAGGTGACGCGGCTCACCGACTCGCGTGCCCGTTCGACGAAACGCTCGAGGCTCTCCCCCGCCCCCACGATATGCAGGTGCACGGGGCGTATCTCGTTCATGGCGGCGAGAAGCCGGGTGATGGCGGCGATGTCGATGATGTTGTTCACCGCGCCCAGGTATGCGACCGGCAGCGGGGCATCGCCCTCCGGTACCTTCCGCCAAGCTGCATCAGGTGTGAGCCCCGCGGCGCCCGGGTCCCCTTCCGGCCGGGGCTTGTACCAATACAATGTGCGCGTGCGGTCCAGGGGAAGCCCGATGATGCCGCGGTAACGGTCGCATTCGGTGGTGATCAGGCTCGCGCATCCCAGGTGCGCATCGCGCAATGCCGCCCACCTGCGGGCGGGCAGCGTTTTTGCCAGGCCTTTTACCGGCAGGGATTCGGGCCACAGGTCGATGAGGTCGAACACGATGGGCACGCCGTACCTGGCATGCAAGCGATCCGCGACCGGCGCCAGTGAATTGGCCGGCAGCAGGAACCACAGCATGTCGAACGGATTGGTGCGCATGCGACCTTCCAGTTCGTGCTCCACATCTTTCGAAAACCGCAAGATGGAAAGCATGCGTTTTATTGACATATTACGGCGGAAAGGCTCCAGATGGATGTAGGTGTGGTTCGGTTCGCTGCGTTCCACCGTTTTTTTCGTCCGGTGGTCGAAGTCCGAGAAAAACCACGTCACGTCGTCGCCACGGCGGCAAAAGAACTCGCCTATGGCATGTGCACGCGCCTCGAAGGTCGAGGAATGCGTAATAATCGCGACTCTCATGGGTTCCTTCCTGCCGGATATGTGCAGCACGGGCATATGCGGCGCCTGGAACGCGACGCATACGGACAGGGCATCGTGTGCGGCTGCCATATGCGATGCGTGGCATATCGCCATATTGTAGCGTGCCGACGACGCCGTGCCGGCAAAGCGCCACCTTGGCAGTCCTGCCCCTATGACAGCAGCGCCACCAGCAGCGTCACAATCGGCAGGCCACCCTGCATGAGGATGATCTCCGGGTTGCTCGTGAAGCTGCCGTACGCGGCGACGAGCACGATGTAGCCCATGAGGCACACAAGCGCGGCG
>CAYVHC010000170.1:0-2215 GCA_964451025.1 uncultured Bifidobacteriaceae bacterium | reverse complement strand
ACAGCTGAATTCACCATTTGCTACTTCTCCTTGGCAATGACCCGATTGTGACGGGTTTCATTCAGTAACGCTTCCACTCTAGTGGTTCTCCGTGACGTTTCCGGCACGGAAACGCCTTGTCGGCGAACCGGTACGACAAGAAAATTGAGAGCGTTCACAACATCGGGCGGACAAGCCTTGTGCCGTTCTACACTTATTCGCCGGCCCTTCGAAGGGTATTCATCGACTATTCATCGATGGCGGCATCGACGATCTGCGCTGCCAGCTGGCTGTCCACCTGCGCCTCGACCATCACGCCGTCATTGCGGTATTCGATGGAATCCATCTGGCCGTATTCGCGGATCTTCGACACAAGAGACCCGGCGGTGTACGGCAGCAATGCGCTGACATGCACGTCCGGTACCGGCAGGAGCGCCTCGACCGCCTCCCGCAGGGCGTCAATACCTTCGCCGGTGAACGCGGACACCAAGTGGGCGTCAGGGGCGAGCGCCGCGAGCCGGTCACGGGTGGCCTGGTCGGCGCGGTCGATTTTGTTGAACACCAGGATGCGCGGGATGCTTTCGGTGCCGTTGATATCGGCGAGGATGGCATTGACCGCGTCGATCTGGGCGAACGGGTCCGGGTGCGAAGCGTCGACCACGTGCACGATGACATCGGCGTCGGCGACTTCCTCGAGCGTGGATTTGAACGCTTCGACCAGTTGCGTAGGCAGGCGGCGCACGAAGCCGACGGTGTCCACGTAGGCGTATTGGCGGCCGTCCTTCGCGCTCGCTCGCCGTACCGCGGTGTCGAGTGTGGCGAACAGCGCGTTTTCCACTAGCTCGCGCGAACCGGTCAGCCGGTTGGTCAATGATGATTTGCCGGCGTTGGTATACCCGACCACGGCGACCGTGGGCAGGCCGAAGCGGCGCCTCGACCCGCGTTTGACATCGCGGGCCGGGGCCATGTGGGCGATTTGCTTGCGCAACTTGGCGATCCGGTTGCGGATGACGCGGCGGTCCATTTCGATTTTCGTCTCACCCGGGCCGCGCGAGCCGATGCCTGCGTCCGCGCCCGCTGCACGACCGCCCGCCTGGCGGGACAGCGACCCGCCCCAGCCGCGCAGTCGCGGCAGCATGTACTGCAATTGGGCGAGCTCGACCTGCGCCTTGCCTTCGCGGCTGGTCGCATGCTGGGCGAAAATGTCCAGAATCACGGCGGTGCGATCGACGACCTTGACCTTTGTCGCATCCTCCAAAGCTCGCCGTTGGCTCGGCGGCAGGTCGTCATCGACGATGATGGTATCGGCCTCGTCTCGGGCGACGATGCCGGCGATCTCCTTGGCTTTGCCGGAGCCCACGTAGGTGGCCGAATCAGGGCGCAGACGGTGCTGCAACAAGCCATCGCAGACCTGGGCGCCGGCGGTTTCGGCGAGCGCGGCGAGCTCTCGCAACGATTCCTCGGCTTGCGCCTGGGTGGTTTTCGCGCTCGACCACACGCCGACGAGCACCACGCGTTCGAGACGTACCTTGCGGTATTCGACTTCGGTGACATCCTGCAATTCGCCAAGACCGGCGACTCGTTTGAGTTCGTTGCGCGCCTCGCGTTCGCGCCACTCCTGGTCTTCGTGGGCGTAGGGGTGGGCCGCGGCATCGTCAAGCAGGACCTCGGAATGTTCGGACAGCACGTCCTCGTCTTGAGCCGGGGCGGATTGGCCTTTCCCGGATTGGACAGATTGGTTCACAGTACCGTCCGAATCATGTTCCGCCGTACCTTGGTCCCCTGCCTGTTGCGGCGTCATACCAGCCGCACTCCCCTGATGTTCCGGGCTTGTCTGTCTGGCCTGGGTTTCCCGGTTGTCTTCAGCGTCGTCCGTACGTGCGAAAGCTGTCGTGGTGATGGCGGTTCCTTCTTCTCGCACCGCCGAATCGGCGGCACGACCGACGGTATCTTCCTAGTATCAACTATTGTCTTTATTATCAACATGTTGGACGACAACACCAAGCCGGTTCCGCCGTCAGCGACAGGCGAGCACGCCGGCGCGACCAACGGACGTTTGCAGGAAGAACATAAGGATATGGCAGTATCGAAAGCACATCATGGCGCCGAAGAGCGTGACGCCAAACAGAAGAACGGCACACGCTCCGCACAGAAACAGAGCACAGGCGACGAGCAGTACTTCACGGCGAACCCCCAATCGGCCGACGTCAGGCGCGAACGCAAGGTGACCTTGCGC
>CAYVHC010000169.1:0-2217 GCA_964451025.1 uncultured Bifidobacteriaceae bacterium | reverse complement strand
CGAGTCCCATCGCCTGCGCGGACTCGATGAGCATGGGGTTGAGCCCGTTGAACACGGATTCGACTTGTCTGGAGAAGAATGGGGTGATGCCGACGATGAGCGGGAAAATCGCGCCCCTGACGCCGATCGCAGTGCCGCTGATCAGCCGGGTCAGTGGGAACAGCAGCGCGATCATGATGACGAACGGGATGGATCGGCACAGATTCGTCAGCTTGTCAAGGAACTGGAAGACCGCCCGGTTCTCCCACATGCCGCCGGGCTTGGTCAGTGCGAGCGTCAGTCCGAAGACAATGCCGAGAATGAACCATTCCGGGGTTGCAATGAGGAACATCTGCAGGGTTTCGAGAATGGATTGGACGAAGACATCCGGATTTTCGAAAACGTGTGGGAACAATTGCTCGAATATGGTCATGCGATATGCTCCTTCGGGGTGGATGCTGTTGTGTTTGAGGCTGCATCCGTGGTTGTGGCTGCGCTCTCGACGGTGTTCTCTTCGCTATCGGTTTGGACGGCGGTGATGCGTATTCCTTTGCTTCGCAAGTAGTCCAGAGCCTGGCGGATATGTTCCGGATCGCCGGAATATTGGGCGACGATGCTGCCGAGCGGATAGCCATCGACGATATCCAGCGATGCGAACAGGATGTTGACGATGACGTGGAATCGTTCGGTGACCGCGGAGACCAGGCCTTCGGCGACGGTCTTGTTCGCGTAGCTCATGTGGATAAGCTGGCCGTTTGGATCAATCCCCGCCGTCGCGCCCTGCGAGCGTAGGGTTTCGATGACATGGTTGAGCCCGGTGTAGTCGCCGACGAAACGACGGGTGAGTTCGGCTTGTGGATTGGCGAATACGTCAAAGGCTTCACCCTGTTCGACGATGGTCCCGTGATCGATGACGGCGACATGCGAGCAGATGGATTTGACGACATCCATCTGGTGGGTGACGACGATGATAGTCAGATGCAGCTCACGATTCAGCCGTTTGACAAGTTTGAGAATCGTTTTGGTGGTGTCCGGGTCGAGTGCGCTGGTCGCCTCGTCAAGCAGCAGGATACGCGGATTGTTGGCGAGCGCACGGGCGATGGCGACTCGCTGCTGCTGTCCTCCGGACAGTTGTAATGGGTGGGATTCGGCGTGCTGCTCGAGTCCGACCAGGTTGAGCAGTTTGCGTGTCTTGTCGTGCTTTTCCGCGGAGCTGAGCCCCGAATGGCGCAAGGCAAGTGCCACATTGCCTTCCACAGTGCGTGATGGCATGAGATTGTACTGCTGAAAGACCATGCCGATGGATTTGCGCAATTGCCGCAGCTGCTTGGCAGACAGGTCAGGGACGGATTGGCCGAGCACGTTGACTGTCCCACCGGAGATGGGTTCAAGTCCGTTGATGCATCTGACGAGCGTTGATTTTCCGGCTCCGCTCAGTCCGATGATTCCGAAAATCGTTCCTTCTTCGATGCTCAGGTTGACGTCATGCAGTGCGGTGTATGCGCCTTCGGGGGTGTCGTAGCGTTTGCTCAGTTGGGTGATTTCGATGATCGCGTTGCCCACGGGTACCTCCTTCGCGGCTTGGTGGAGAGCGTCACGGCAGTGGCAGTGCTGTGGTGTTGCATTGCTGTGGCGCTGTTGATGATGTATTGCTGCGAGTCTATTGGCTCATCGCAGGCCAATCGCGGGTTTGCTATCGGTGTCGGTTATCGCCGGTTACAGTGTGGTGCGGCAGTAAGTAACTGAGGGATATCAACGGTGGTTATCGCGGGCATATCACGTGGCACGCCGAGGGACACGGATAATGAACTTGTGCCACAGGCAAGGAAAGGGTGGTGATCCCCGGCAGTTGTCGGTGATCGCCACCCTTTCCTGAAGCGTTCGCGGATGAGCAGTTGTGCCACTGGTTGCTTGCGGGTTGCCCAGCTCACAGATTGTGGTCGAAATACACCACGTCCGGACGTGTCTTCCAGCCCTGATGTTTCCAGAACCGCTTGCCGTCCTCATTATCGGCGACGACGAGAATACCGACTTTGACGATGCCGACCGCTTGGAACGCGTCTTCGATGCGGTGGACGAGCGTGCTGCCGATGCCTTGGCCGCGCCATTGCTCGTCGACGGCGATGTGGTACAGGTACCCTTTCCGCCCGTCGGTAGCCCCGAGGGCGGTCGCGACGATGGAGTCATTCCCGTCGACCGCTACCAGACAGGTGTTGGGATTGGCATCAAGTAAACGCA
>CAYVHC010000168.1:0-2224 GCA_964451025.1 uncultured Bifidobacteriaceae bacterium | reverse complement strand
GGCCTCGTCGGGCACGACGCTGGGGATCGGGCCTGTGCGTTACGTGGCGTCGGCAAGCACGGTGGGGTAGTCCAACAGCTTGGAGGGCACGTCGGTGACGCGGTTTGACATCTCGGCGTACAGGAATCCGTCCACGCCATAGCGTTTGAGCGCGTCAATCTCATCGTCTTCGCGCACGCCGCCGTCGGTGCTCACAGTGATGAGCATGTAGCCGAGCTGGCTTGCCGCTGTCTGTGCACCCAGAATCATGCCGCCTGCGAACGGTGTGGTCGCGACCTCGTCGCTGATGAAGCCGAGGATGCGTGTGCTGTTCGTGCGCAGCGAGCGGGCGAGGGGATTGACCTTGTAGCCGAGTTTGCGCGCGGTTTCGCGAACCATCGCGGCGGTTTGTGGATTGACCCTTCCTTCGTCGTGGTGGTTCATCACCAACGACACTGTCGAGACGGATACGCCCGTCCGTTTTGCGATTTCTCTCATTGTGATCATGCTTTCAAACGATACACCTGAGAATTTCCTTATCTTTTACAAAGCAAGAGATGTGCAGAGCGCGAGATAATTTTTCAGGGGAGAGGAATCGTCGCTATAAACCCGGCTTATAGCGACACGCAAAACTGGTGGATTACCGCGAATGCGCGGATTATTGATAGCTTTTTCATGTTCCCCGACGTATATCCAAGAGAGGTTGACACAATGAGCGCACTCACGTCAGTCATCGGATTCCCGCGCATCGGCGAGAACCGCGAACTGAAGAAATCCATCGAAGCCTATTGGAAGGGCAACGCCAGCCTCGATGAGATGCGCTCGACTGCGAAGCAGCTGCGCGCACAGCATTGGCAGATCCAGAAGGATGCAGGCATCGACCTCATCCCCAGTAACGACTTCAGCTACTACGACCAGATGCTCGACACCGCGATCCTGCTCAACGTGGTACCCCAGCGTTACCGTGACCTGAACCTGGGCGAGGAAGACACGCTGTTCGCCATCGGTCGCGGCTACCAAGGCGAGCAGGGTGATGTCACCGCCCAGCCGATGAAGAAGTGGTTCACGACGAACTACCACTATCTCGTGCCCGAAATCAGCGACGACACGCAGATAAAGCTCGTCGGCACCAAGCCGTTCGACGAATTCAATGAAGCCAAGGAGCTGGGCATCATCACCAAGCCCGTGTTGATCGGCCCCTACACGTTCCTCAAGCTCGCCCGTGGCCCGCAGGCCGCCGACCTTGAGATCACCGACGAGATCGTCTCCAGCGCCGCCGCCGCATACGCGCAGATCGTGTCTCGTTTCGCCACGCTCGGCGCCGCCTGGGTGCAGTTCGATGAGCCGTACCTCGTGCTCGACAAGGAGGATGGTGACCTCGACCTGTTCCGCCACCTCTACGAGCCGATCCTCGCCGTGCGCCGTGACGCGGTGGATGCCCCGAAGGTGCTGGTGCAGACCTACTTCGGCCATATCGCCGACACCCTGCCCACTCTTGCCGAGCTTCACGTGGACGGCATCGGCCTCGACTTCGTGGAAGGTCGCGACGAAAACCTCGACGCTCTCGCCCAGCTCGCCGCCGACAACAACGGAGACGGCGCCCTGGCCGATGACGTGACGATTTTCGCGGGCGTCGTGGGCGGCCGCAACATCTGGCGCAACGACTACGCCAAGACGCTTGACCTGCTTGACGAAATCGACGAAGTAACCCCGGGCGAGGTCGTGGTCTCCACCGCCAGCTCGCTGCTCCACGTGCCGTTCACCACCGCCAACGAGCACAAGCTGGGCGACGACGTGCTGCGCCACTTCGCGTTCGCCGTTGAAAAGCTCGGCGAGCTCACGGATCTCGCCGAGCTCGCCGTCGAATCCGATGAGGAACGCGCCGCCAGCGACGCGCTCAAGGCCAACGCCGCGCTCTTCGACGGCACCCGCGTCGCAGCCGACCCGCAGGTCGCCGCACGCATCGCCGCCCTCACCGACGCCGACTACACCCGCCAGCCCGCCCGCGCCGAGCGTCAGAAGACGCAGCGCACGGAACTGGGCCTGCCCGTGCTGCCCACCACCACGATCGGCTCCTTCCCGCAGACGCGTGAAGTGCGCCAGTACCGCGCCCGTCTGCGCAAGGGCGAAATCGACCAGAAGACGTATGACGAGTTCATCGCCGGCAAGATCGAGGAATGCATCCGCCATCAGGAGCAGATCGGCCTCGACGTGCTCGTCCACGGCGAATTCGAACGCAACGACA
>CAYVHC010000167.1:0-2231 GCA_964451025.1 uncultured Bifidobacteriaceae bacterium | reverse complement strand
CTCACGACGACGCCTCCGGCGATACAGAGGGTCAGATACGCGAGCAGCAAAGCGAGCGCACGTCGAGCGGTCAGGGAGTTCTTCTTGGGCATGTGCCCCATTCTATGGTGTCGTCTGTACCATTACCGCGTTGCCGCTCGCACAACGGCACGGTATTTGCACATTCTGCCGGAAATGCGGAAAAGACTGAAAACAAGCCGAAAATCGGCCTATCGGAGAGCGGACGCATTGTGGAAAACACCACCCGACGGCCTCAATCCGAATGAACGAATCCCGTGCCGGCTCAGCGCTTGGAACGGCGAATCAACGCTCCCGGTTGATAGATGACGATGCTTCTGCCGTCACGCGCGATCCACCCGCGGTTCGCGAATTCGGTCAACGCCTTGTTCACCGTCTCGCGGGACGAGCCGACCAGCTGTGCCAGCTCCTCCTGGGTCAGATCGTGCGGGATCTTGACGCCGGCTTCTTCCGGTACACCGAAGCGGGACGCCAGATTGATCAGGGTTTTCGCCAATCGGGCGGGCACATCCATGAATACCAGGTCGCTGATGCGCTCGTTGTTTGCGCGCATACGGCGTGCGAGCACCTGCAACATGTCGACGGCGACACGCGGATATTGGTCGAGCCACGCGAACAGAGCGTCATGTTCAAGCCAGACAACCTGAGTCGTGTTAGAAATGGCGATCGCCGACGCCGTACGAGGCCCGCCTTCTGGATCGAACACCGGAATCTCACCCAATACTTCACCCGGAGCATGAATGCGCAGAAGTTGCACGCGGCCGTCGCTGGAACGCCGGGTGAGCTTCACGCGCCCCCGCTCCAGCAGATACATGCGGTGATCAGTGTCCCCTTCCGCGAAAATCACGCCGCCCTTGCCGAACTGCGCACGTTGCAGGTACGGCAGAAGCCGCGCCGCCTGCTGCTCGGATACCTGTTTGAACAGCGCGGTGCGCAACAGGATGTTGTCAGGCTCGGGCATCGCGTTGGGCTTGGGCATGACCATGGGCTCCTCCTTGCCGCTTCGCTTGGCGTCGATGCGACACATACGGCACCCATTGTATCCCGGTTCCCGACGAAATCGGCGCTGTTCCCCGGGTTGACGTATGGGTCGCATGGGTCAATGTTGCCGGCGATTGGCACCGCCGGCAGCCGGCCGGGGCTTCTTCGGCAGACATCGGTACGGTACAGCGCAATACCACACGCAGCTTTGCCGCTATCTGCGGTATCTGTAGTACTTCACACAAGCTATCTCGCGTATTTGTGTGCGCCGGCGGCTGATACCTGGAGTATGCCCGTTGGAATTGCGCGGGTCATACTTGCGGTATCGGGTGCATACGCACACAGATAGTGAAGATATGGTCGGGGAGGTACTACAGATAGACAAGATGCACGCTTGGCGGTACTGCAGATCAGTACCGCAGATATGCAACTGCCGCTATCAGGCACCGGTTCGGGTCACCGATTGCACGGTCCCGGCTGGGTCAAGCTTTGCATCGCATTGGCCACGCACCTCATACGTGCGCACTCACGCGAACGGCGTGACACGGACCGCCACTCGGACAGCGTCACACGAACGGCAATGCGAAAGGCATCATCGCTGGCTGCTGACGACGCGCCGCTTCAATCAGCCGATCGACGATTTCATGCCGGCTCAACCCGGTTTGCGAGCGCAGCGGGTCCACGCGTTTGATGGCGGATTTCACGGCCTTGTCCGACATCTTCTCCTGCGAAACCCGCAGTACGCGGGACATGGCGACCGCATCGATGTCGTAGGCCATAGTCACGTGATGCAGCACGGCACCTGGCCCTTTCCCGATCGGCGGGAACCGTCGCTGGGCGGCCCCTGCGATCTTCCCCGCGCTTGACGAGATGTCGTTGATTGAGCTGAACGAAGCCTCGATGCCCAAATCACGCAGGGCGTCAATCAGCCATTGGTCGCACAGCCGATAGGATTCCTCGACGTCCATGCCGGCGACGAAATCGCGCGGGGCATACAAGGAGTAGGTGATGGTGTTGCCCGGTTCGATGAACATGGCTCCCCCGCCCGTGCAACGACGGACGACGGTGAACCCGGACTGCTGCGCCTGGTCAAGGTTCACTTCGTCTTCGAGCGACTGGAATCTGCCGATGACGACTGCGGGCGCGGCCCACTCCCAAAAGCGCAAGGTAGGCGGCATCTTACCGGCGGCGACACGCTCGGCAAGGCGGATATCGAGGTCCATTTGCTCCTG
>CAYVHC010000166.1:0-2243 GCA_964451025.1 uncultured Bifidobacteriaceae bacterium | reverse complement strand
AGCGACTGCAAGAAGGTGATTTTCTCATAAAGGGCAATTACAAAAAGGTTATTGACCGTCAAGAAGAAGTTCGTCAAAAGATGAAAGAAGATCTGCCACCTTACGAATGGACAGATAAATGACATAAGAAAATTCAGTTACAAAGGAGGCATAGATGATGAAAGAAAGAAGTTACATTGCAATCGACCTTAAATCGTTCTATGCCTCCGTTGAATGTATGCAGCGTGGGCTTGATCCCATGACAACAAACCTTGTTGTTGCCGATGAGAGCCGTACAGAGAAAACAATATGCCTTGCGGTTTCTCCGTCGCTTAAAACCTATGGCGTTCCTGGCAGACCACGGCTATTTGAAGTTGTCCAGAAAATCAAGACCGTCAATAATCAGAGAAAGTGGAAAGCCCCTAATCACACCCTTGTAGGCGAATCCTACGACAATACAGAACTACAATCTCGACCGGAACTTGCGGTTTCCTATATTATCGCTCCTCCGCAGATGGCAAAATACATGGAAGTCAGCACACAGATTTACAATGTGTATCTCAAATACATTTCGCCAGAGGACATTCATGTGTACTCTATTGATGAAGTGTTCATAGATGCAACGCATTACCTTTCCACCTATAAATGCACAGCCCACGATCTCGCAATCAAAATGATACGGGATGTGCTGGCTACGACAGGTATCACCGCCACCGCAGGAATAGGGACAAACCTCTACCTCTGCAAAGTGGCTATGGATATTGTCGCAAAGAAAATGCCTGCTGACAAAGATGGGGTTCGCATAGCAGAGCTGAACGAGATGAGTTATCGACAGCAGCTATGGAATCATCGTCCTCTCACCGACTTTTGGAGAGTCGGCAAAGGCTATGCAAAGAAATTAGAAGAAAACGGAATGTTCACCCTTGGCGATGTGGCTCTTGCATCCATGAGCGACTGGGGTGAAGATCGCTTATATAAGCTGTTCGGTGTAAACGCTGAACTCTTAATTGACCACGCATGGGGTTGGGAACCTTGCACGATTGAGGATATTAAGTCCTATAAGCCATCAACCAGCAGTCTCGGTTCGGGACAAGTCCTGCATTGTCCATACGACAATGAAAAGGCTCGATTGATTGTTCACGAGATGACCGACTTGCTCGTTCTGGATTTGGTGGAAAAGCACCTTGTCACAGATCAGCTCGTTTTGACAGTTGGCTACGACATTGAAAACCTAACCAATCCAGAAATCAGTAAATATTACACCGGCGATGTCACGATTGATCGCTATGGTCGCAAAATTCCAAAACAAGCCCACGGTACGGTCAATCTAAAAATGCCGACTTCCTCAACACGGCTCATCACCGAAGCCATGCTTGGTCTCTTTGACCGCATTGTGGACAAAAAGCTCTTGGTACGCAGAGTGAACATCACCGCTTGCCGTGTTGCCAGCGAAAGTTCGGTAGACACTTCTGCCCCAATGGAGCAGTTGGATTTGTTCACAGACTACGAAGAACTGGAGCGGAAGCAACAAGCGGAGCAAGCTGCCTTGGAGCGTGAGAAAAAAGCTCAACAGGCTATTATTGAGCTTCGGAAGAAATTTGGAAAAAACGCTGTCTTGAAAGCAATGAACTTACAGGAGGGTGCCACAACAAAAGACCGCAACGGACAGGTCGGCGGTCACAAAGCATGAACACAAATTATGGAGGTGACGGCATGGACAAGTACGAGGACATTATCAACCTTCCCCATAAGCAATCATCCCGTAGACCGCAGATGTCTCGTATTGACCGTGCTGCACAGTTTGCCCCATTTGCGGCTTTAACAGGCTATGATGATGCCATTAAGGAAACAGGAAGATTGACCGACGACGAGGTTGATCTAAGCGAAGAAACGCTAAATCAGCTCAATCTGAAATTTCGTGTTTTGCTTGAAATGGTCGATAAAGATGTGGAGGTAGCTATCACATATTTTGTTCCGGATCAATCTAAGTCCGGTGGAACTTATGTCACCGCACGAGGATGTATTAAAAAGTTTGACGAATACGAAAGACTTATTACGATGAGTGACAGAATTAAAATTCCGATGGACAAGGTACTCTCTATTGAGAGCGATATTTTCAATTCCGAGGAATTGATATAGTTGAGGAAACATCTGTAGCAAGCTGGGCATGGCGGTACCCACTCATGCAAAATTTATAAGCCCCTGCCGAAGCAGGGACTCATAAATCGCTTGTCTGGGATAAAATCCCCGAACCCCTTTAACAC
>CAYVHC010000165.1:0-2261 GCA_964451025.1 uncultured Bifidobacteriaceae bacterium | reverse complement strand
AAGACAAGTACGAAGCCGAAGGCCTCACCTACGAGCACCGGCTCATCGACGACATGGTCGCCTCCTCGCTCAAGTGGCACGGCGGCTACATCTGGGCGTGCAAGAACTACGACGGCGACGTGCAGTCCGATTCCGTCGCACAGGGCTTCGGCTCCCTCGGCCTGATGACGAGCGTGCTCATGACCCCCGACGGCAAGACCGTCGAGGCCGAGGCGGCGCACGGCACGGTGACGCGCCACTACCGTCGCTGGCAAAAGGGCGAGAAGACGTCCACCAACCCGATCGCCTCCATCTACGCGTGGACCGGCGGCCTCAAGCAGCGTGCCAAGCTTGATGAGACGCCTGAGGTGGCGAACTTCGCCAAGACCCTCGAAAACGTCATCATCAAGACCGTCGAAGGCGGGCAAATGACCAAGGACCTCGCCATGCTCGTGGGTCCCCAGCAGGCATGGCTCGACACCGACGGCTTCATGGACGCGCTCGCCGAGAACCTCGACAAGGAGCTCACCGCGCAAGCGCAGGCGTGACGCATCGCGTCACGCACATCAGCCCGGCTGTCTTCAGCCCTGATGCTGCCGCCCGCCGCCCCCTGGATTCTTCTTCCACGAATCCGCGGGGCGGCGGGTTTTTGTATACTGAGGTCAATTGCGCGCCTTGCGCCAACCAAGCATCTGTCTTCAGCAAACCTCTAAGGACAATGGTGAAGTTCCTCCGTTCCATGACACAGTTTTCGCATACGCTGCCCCGGTTGTGCCGTTGCGCCATCGCCGCGCTCACGGTTGCCGCGGTGACAGCGTGCTCTGCACCGGCGTCCACGACGTCACCGTCCGCCAGTTCCAGCAGCGCATCGGCCGACGCGTCGTCGGGGCGCGTGGCGATGTTCCTTCCTTCGGATGGATTCACCTTGAGCCAGTCGACGCCTCAGAACACATGGAAGCAGCTGGCGACAGATACGAAGTCGCAGTTGGAATCCGCCGGCTTCGACGATTCCGACATCATTGTGCAGAGCGCCGGCAGCACCAGCGACCAGGCGACTCAGGTGCTTGACTTTCTGACGGACTTGGGAATCGAGGAATACGGTGCTAGTGCGGCGGAATCATCGGAATCACTGACTCCATCGGATTCCTCCACATCCTCGGATGCATCCTCCAGCCCGTCCGACACGTCAAGCACCGTGACAGCCAAAGCATCGACCATCATCATTGCACTTGCAACCGGACAGACTGAAGATTCCAAGCTTTACAGCGATTATGTAATATCCGATAACACCACATCGGCTGGGGAATCTTCAACAACCGACCCGTCGAGCTCCGCCTCGTCGTCCGCTTCCCCCTCGGCCACCTCGTCTGCATCCACGGCGGATGCGTCGCAGACATCCACCGGATCCGCTGCGCCTGCGACATCCCAGGCACCTGCAACATCCGGAGCGTCATCCTCCCCTTCATCGACCGACAGGGCGGAAGCAAATGCTCTCTACTCTCTGGCGCACCTGCTGGGCGTTGCACAGCAAGCAGGCGTCACCGTCATCAATCTCGGCTCCCCCATCGAGGGGTTCACCGCCGATGTGCAGGGCGAACTGTCGTCCGCGTGGCTCATCGGCAGGCTTCAGGCCCTGGGCATCGTCAGCAAGCTTCATCTGGCGAGCACCATTGAGAATCAACCGCAGTCGGTGGAAGTGCTCATCCCTTACAAAGACGAATCCTTCGCACAACAGGCGTTCGAAGGCGTGTGGGAGATTCTTGGGCCGTTCTTCCAATCCGGAAGGGTCTACAGCCCTTCGGGAAAACTGGGAGCGATGTCCACGGCGGATTCGTGGACGTCGGTGGCGTATCCCGCTGCATCGGACGACGACACGCAGAAAGAATTGGAATCCCGGCTTGATGCATCGAACAGCGACGTGTCACACATGGAAATCGATGCGGTGCTGTGCCTCAACGATTCTGCCGCAAGTGGCACGATCGCCGCACTCAAATCAATGGGATACACCGGCACGAGCGCGACCATCAACCCAGACGTATCCATCTCGGGACTCGTCGACAACCTGCGCGGCGGCAAGGACATCGCCAAGCAACAGGTGCCGGCGCCTTCACGCACCCCGAGTGCGACCAGCACGGATTCCTCCGAAGCGACGGATGCCGCGCAACTGGCCGAAGAGCAAAACACGCTGCGCAATACGCGCGACAGCTCATCCTGGCCGCTCATCACCGGATACGGAACCTATAAGTCCCAGCTCGAATCCATCGTCAGCGGGGAGCAATGGC
>CAYVHC010000164.1:0-2263 GCA_964451025.1 uncultured Bifidobacteriaceae bacterium | reverse complement strand
GCCGGCGAGGCGTATACCCAAATCGGCCCCGTGCGGCCCGGCGCGGACGTCAACCCGACCTGGGACTCCACGTACGCCAAGCATTGGTACATCGAGACGATGGGCGCCTCGTCGAGGTATGCCTCTGCGCGGCCAACCGTCGAGATAGGCTGGAACATCCCCGCCATCGGGAACGTGGACAGCATGGGGTTCGACGTCTCGATGACCTTCAAGGGCGTCGCCACTGCCTATGACGACGTCGCGGCGTTCCAATGGGAGCCGATCGGCAGCACGAACACAGTGCCGATCGCCAAGGTGACGGGCACCATCACCTTCCCCGATGGCGTCACGGCGAGCAATTCGCGCACCTGGCTGCATTATGAGGGCAAATCCACCGTTTCGCGCGACGATGACGGAACGCTTCACTTCACCGCGATGAGGGTGAAGTCCGGCATGTACCTCGACGTGGTCGCCATGTTTGGCGTAGATCAGACCGCGGATGTGGCGCGCCATAGGAATGGCAACTACGGGCCGTACCTGGTCGACGTCGAGGAAACGAAGGCGCGCAACTGGGAGCGGCGAGTGAGGGATATCTTCCTCAGGGCGTTGGCTCTGGCGGCGATTGGAGCCGCCTTGTGCGCGATTTTGATCTGGTATGTGCGCAGGGGGTATCGCAAGGCCGATTTTCCGCGCGAACCCGGATACCGCCGTGAACCGCCGGACCTGACGCCGAACAACGCCGCGCGGCTCAACGGGGTGATCGAGCACATCCCTGCGAAGCAAACCGATGCGCGTGCGCTGTCCGCGACCATGCTGTCGCTCGCATCCAAGCATGCCATCACAATCCTGCCGGGCGATGCCGAATCCTACGAAGACGTCGATATATCCGAAGCCGACGGTGTCGCCACGCTCCGCGGCATCCCGCATCCGAAAGGCGCATACAAGGTGGATGTCTCCGCCGGCAGCCCGGAAATCACCGTCACGCCGGACAACGTGACGATAGTCCTGCAACCCGTCGGCCTCGACCAGCGCAACCGCATGAGCGACTCGGAGAACTCGCTGCTGAACCTGCTTACGGAAGTAGGCAGAAGCAAGAAGACCACTGTGTTCGACATGCGGCAGGTGCGCGCCCTGATGAAGAGCTCGCAGACGGAGGCGAAGGCCCAGCTGACGATGGTGAACCGCCTCACGCGTGAGTTCTCAGAACTGAACGCCACGGTCTCGATGTCGCACGGAAGCATCGTCGTGTGCATCCTCGCCTTCATCTATCTGGTGGCATGTTGCGCGCTGCTGGTCTCCAACATGTTTCTGCAGTTCGTGACGGTGCTCCCCGTGGCGTTCTGCGTGGGGGTGTGTATGTCGCTCATGCGTTTCACGGGACTGACGGATGGCGGGCGCAAGCTCGCTTCGCAGCTCGACGCCTTCAAGAGATACCTTGTCGATTTCAGTGATTTCACGGACCGTGGCGCGCAGGACCTTGTGCTGTGGGACACCTATCTCGTGTATGCGGCGGCGCTGGGACTGTCGGAGCAGGTGATGCGCCAGCTCGCCGATTCGGTGCCCGAATTGTCCGACCCCGCGTGGCTCGACGCACATGCCAACGGAACGCTGGTGTACTGGATGTACCGCACGTCGTTCTACGAGGCGGGTCTTGGCGCGGCTTCAGGTGGCTCCGGCGTCGGCGGCGTGATGCCACTGTCGTTCACGGACCTAGGCGGGCAGTTGAGCGACGGGTTCACCCAAGTGCAGGCCGCGGCGGAATCGATGTTCAGTGGCTCCAGCGGAGGTTCCGGCGGCGGATTCGGCGGCGGTGGTGGTGGCGCCGGCGGCGGCAGCTTCGGCGGCCGGTGACATCCGCCGGCAGGGGCCGGGTGCCCCTGGGCGTTCGCGGCAGCGTCTATCGTAAATCTTGCCGCGATGGCGGATTCGAGCATCAAGGGAAGGAAGCCGTATGGCTTTACTGGCGACATACTATCTGCCGGGAATGTACACGGAAGATCATTCGATCCGGGTGCCGTTGGATTGGAACGATCCCGACAACGGGCGCGAACTGAGCCTGTTCTACCGGGTGCTGTGCGCACCGGGGAAGGAACACGCCGACCTGCCGCTGCTCGTGTTCCTCCAAGGAGGGCCGGGCGGTGCAGGACCGTGCCCGCTCACGCCGCAATCCGACGGATGGATAGCCGAAGCCCTCAAGCACTTCCGCATCGTGCTGCCCGACCAACGCGGCACCGGGAGGGCAAGCAGGGTATATATTAATTCAATTCCTTGCAGTAAAGACAGA
>CAYVHC010000163.1:0-2267 GCA_964451025.1 uncultured Bifidobacteriaceae bacterium | reverse complement strand
TACGACATTCCGGTGATCGGGCACCTGACCGCGCAATACCTCGACGAGCAGGGTGCTTCCGAAGCGTTGGAGATGTTCGAACAGGCGAAGGTGCGCGGCGTGCTGGCGTTGCGAGGCGATGCCGTGCCCGGCCGTGAACCGGCAGGGGTGTTCGACCATGCCTCCGACCTGGCGGCGTTCATCCGTCGCACGCATCCCGATCTGACAATTTACGGCGCATGCTATCCGGAGGGCCATCCGCAGTCAGTCTCGCTCAAAGAGGATGTGGAGAACCTTCGCACGAAGGTGGATGCCGGTGTCTCGCACCTCATCTCGCAGCTGTTTTATGACAATGCGGACTTCCTCAACTTCGTGCAGATGGCGCGGGCCGAAGGTATCGACGTCCCGATTGAGGCCGGCATCATGCCGGTAATGAACGTGGGACAGGTGCGGCGCATGGGCAAGCTGTGCGGCGCACGCATCCCGCACGCGCTCGACCGCATGCTCGACAAATGGCAGGATGACCCCCGGTCGCTGCGCGCGGCCGGCATCGTCTATGCCTCCCAGCAGATCAGCGATCTGGTGGCGCAGGGCGTGCAAGGCGTGCACCTCTACACGATGAACCACCCGGGCATCACCCGCCGCATCTGGCAGAACGTAGGCGACCTGTTCGAAACGCAGGCCTGACGCCTGCCCGTGCAGCTGCCCGCAGCATTATTCCACATCCCGTCGGCGACGAACCGGCGGGATTCGTGCGTTTTACAATGGCTGGTATGAGCGACTCTCCCATTTCCGCATTGGAATTGATCAAGGCCGGCATCGCCGACACGTCCGCTGCGCAATCCAATCTTGCACGGCTTAGCGAGGCGGGAATGTCGCGCGACTCCCTCCGACGCCTGTGCGAGGAACTGGCATCCGCATGCGATCCGGACGTGGCGTTGCGTCACCTGACGGATCTGGCGACCGATGGCGATTACCCGGATGCGCAGGAGCGCGAAGCCGTGCTCAGCCGCGTTCCAGCCGACCCTGAGCTGCTTGCGCGCCTCGTGCGGGTGCTCGGTGCGTCCGACTTTCTGGGCCGTCTTGTCGAGACGCGCCCCGATGTGCTGGATGCGATCATTGGCGAGGGGTATGCGAGCCACGATTGGAGCCGGGAGCGCCGTCGCGAGGACCTTCTGGATGCCGTCGGAGCTGATCCGGCATCGCCGCAGCCGGTGGCGACGAAACCCGTCGCCGATGCGGTCAACGCCATGCGTCGGCGCTACTGGTGCCAGGTCGCTGCGATTTGCGCGCGTGACGTGAGCCAGTCCGACCCCATGGCGGTGCAGCCGAACATCAGCCTGTGCCTGTCGGACGCGGCGGACGCAGCGCTCGAAGCGGCGCTTGCCGTTGCCTACAGCATGGTGGAGGGATCGGCGGGGTGCCGCTTCTCCATCATCGGCATGGGCAAGTTGGGCGCCCGCGAACTCAACTACATGTCGGATTGCGACCTCATCTATGCCGTCGCCCCCGCGGGCAGCGCGGAAGGTGAGGGCAGTGCGGACCGTACAGCCAGTGCGGACGGCGCAGCCAGTGCAGATGGTGTGGGCAGTGCAAATGATGCAAATGGTTCAGCCAGCGAAGCAGCCGCGAGTGGTGCCGCTGGCGTTGCTGCTTCGAACGGTTCCGTTGCGTCGCTGACGGGTGACGCACTCAACCGTGTGGGCACGCGCATCGCCACCTCGATGCAGCGCGTGTGTCAGGACGTCATCCCCGGCGTCATGGAACCCGCGTTGTGGCAGATCGATGGCGCGCTGCGCCCCGAGGGCAAGGCCGGCCAGCTAGTGCGCACCGTGGAGTCGCACAAGGCGTATTACGAGAAATGGGCGGACAACTGGGAATTCCAGGCATTGCTCAAGGCGCGCCCCGTGGCTGGCGACCCTGCGCTCGGCCAGGCGTATCTGGATGCGATGACCCCGTTCGTGTGGGTCGCCTCCACACGCCCCAACTTCGTGTCGGATTGCCAGAAGATGCGCACGCGCGTCGAGGAATACATCCAGCCGCACCTGCGCGACCGCGAGATCAAGCTGGGCAGGGGCGGCCTGCGTGACGTGGAGTTCACCGTGCAGATGCTGCAGCTCGTGCACGGGCGCACCGATGAATCCCTGCGCCTGCGCTCCACGCTCGACGCGCTCCAAGCGCTGTCGCAAGGCGGTTACATGAGCCGGCGCCAAGCGCAGCGGCTTTCGGAGGATTACCGTTTCGAACGCGTGATGGAACACCGCCAGCAGATGTGGCAGTTCCACCGC
>CAYVHC010000162.1:0-2272 GCA_964451025.1 uncultured Bifidobacteriaceae bacterium | reverse complement strand
GAAGCCCTCAAGCACTTCCGCATCGTGCTGCCCGACCAACGCGGCACCGGGAGGTCAAGCAGGGTGACCGCCGCCCTCGCCGCATCCATGCAGCCGCGCGAGCTCGCAGACTATCTGCATCACTTTCTTGCCGATTCGATAATCCGGGATTTCGAACACCTGCGCACCACGTGTTTTGACTCGCGGCGCTGGGTGTCGCTGGGGCAAAGCTACGGCGGGTTCCTTACGCTCAGCTATCTGTCGCTGTTCCCCGGGGCGATCGCCGCGGCGTTCACGACCGGCGGAATCCCTGCCGTGCCGGCAAGCCCGGACGTCACCTATGCGCATACGCTGCCGATGATGAAGCTCAAGACGCAGCGGTATTACGAACGCTATCCGCAGGACGCCCGTCGCGTGGGCGCGGTGGCGGATGTGGTGGCAGCCGGCGGCGTGACGCTGCCTGATGGAAGCCCGCTCACCGTGCGCCGCCTGCAGATGGTGGGCGCGGGGTTGGGGATGAAGCCATGCCCTGAGCGACTGCACTGGATGTTCGACGAAGCGTTCGCCGCAGGTGACGGAAGTGTGCCGCAGTCCGCCGCGGTGAACGGCGCGGCGGCAGGTGGACCGCTCAGCGATGCGTTCCTCATGGATGTTTTCGAATCCACCCAGTCCTACTCCCGCCCGCTGTATTGGACGCTGCAGGAATTCATCTACCAGGATGGCGGAGATGACGGCGAATGCGCACCCGCACGGTGGTCGGCCTCCCGCGCCATCGAGGCCGCCCCGGCGATGGCACAGGACGCACGCCCCCTGTGCCTGATCGGCGAGGCGGCGTTGCCGCAGATGTTCGAACAGGATGCGTCGCTCAAGCCTTTCGCCGCCGCCGAGGAACTCCTCATGCACGACACCCGTTGGGGCAAAATCTACGACGTGCAGCGACTCGCGGCGAATGAAACGCCGCTGCAGGCCGCTGTGTATGCCGACGATATGTACGTGCCGTTCGACCTGTCGCGCACCACCCTTGAGCACATCGGCTCGGCCCATGCATGGATCACCAATGAGTTCGAGCATGACGGAGTGCATGGGCCGGTGGTGTTCCGCCGCCTCTATAATGAAGCATTGGACCGCGGCGATCTCGCGGGAATCTGACTCAGGCGCACGCCTGGCACGGGCATCGCACGCCCGGACTGACGCCGGACGGGCGCGGACCTACCCCTATCGAGGACCGATTCCAATCAAAGGAGACTTCCATGACAGCACACAACGACATGACCACGCCTGCGGCGGAAGCACCGACCGTGGGTTTCATTGGCTTCGGCGCGATGGCCCAAGGAATAGCCACCGGCATGGTGCGCCACGGGGAAGTGGACGGCTCGCGCATCAGCGCGTTCGACATCGATTCGCAGCGCCTCGCTGCAGCCGCCAAGGAGCTGGGCGTCAATGCGGCGGCGAGCGCTGCGGAAGTCGTGGGCGATTGCGACATCGTGATCCTGGCCGTCAAGCCCAACGTCATCGCCAAGGTCGTCGAACCGATTCGCCAAGCGCTCGCCGCATCCGAGACCACGGTCATCTCCATCGTGTGGGGATGGGATTTCGAACACTATGAGAAGGTGCTCGCGCCGGGCACGCATCATCTGTCGATTGTGCCCAATACGCCGATCGCCGCCGGCAAGGGCGTGGTGGTCGCCGAGGCAGTGCACAGCCTCAGCGATGCGGAAATCAAGGATTTCCACGACCTGTTCGATCCGATAGCACTCGTCGAATTCCTCGACACCTCGACGTTGTATCAGGCGGGAACCGTCACCAGCTGCGCACCGGCGTACGCGGCAATGTTCATCGAAGCCCTCTCCGATGCGGCCGTGAAGCACGGCATCCCGCGTGCTGCCGCCTACCGTCTGGTCTCCGCGATGGTGGAGGGTACCGGCGCCCTGCAGATCGAGACGGGGCAGATTCCCGCTGCGATGAAAGACACCGTGTGCTCTCCTGGCGGCGCCACGATCAAGGGTGTTGAAGCCCTTGAACTGCGCGGCTTCCGGGGGGACGTGATGAGCGCAGTCGACGCCGTCATGGGGGATTGACGGCATTCGGCGACTGTGCTGGCGTGTGGTGCCTTGCAATGATGTGGCGCCGCACGCCAGCAAAGTCCTGCCGGCGTCAGAACGCCGGCCTGCCGGGCGTGCCGTTCGCCCACTTGCAGATGGCGCGCGTCACACGGCGGGGCAGGATGCGTGCCGCGAAGAAGCCCACCTTGGTCACCGGCCCCACGTAGACGGCGGTGCCACGGATGACGAAC
>CAYVHC010000161.1:0-2305 GCA_964451025.1 uncultured Bifidobacteriaceae bacterium | reverse complement strand
CTCGAGCAGATGCCACCATTACGGCCTGCTCGGTCACGAACAGTGGCATCTGCTCGAGCGTGACTGTCACGGTCAACGCCGTCAATGTCAATTCGTTGACGGTGACAAGCGGCGGTTCCACCGTGGCCAAAGCCTCAGGCGACGCTGACAAGCCGGTGAGCGCCGAGGCGGACGTCAAAATGTTCGTCAACAAGACACAACTGTTCCAAGCGACTGTCGACCCCCCGAACACCGTGGCAACCAGCTGGTCCGCGTTGGATCCCGACATCGTCTCGGTGAGCGGCTCTGGCTTGGTGACAGCCAACAAAACCGGAAGCACTACGGTGGTCGCCACCGCGGGCAACAAGTCGGTCCGGCTCCATGTCACCGTCATCAATGTCGACAGCTCCAAGATGGTGGTCTACTTCCATCACACGGAGTCCGGCTGGACCGGTGACGTCTACCTCAAGTACCAGAAGAATGACGGCACGTGGCCGGCTGCCGGCAACTACGTCAAGATGAGGCAGGCCTCCTGTAGCAGTGATTACGTGTACGCCATCATCGACAAGGCGACTTCCGGCAAGCAATTCCTGTTCTCGAACAGCAACACGAACGACAGCACGGCGGGCTGGTACAAGGCCACCGGCAACGCGAACTTCTCGTTCACCGGCGGCTCCGCCATTACCGTGGGCGTCGGCAAGGCGACGGATGGCGCCCCAAGCGGGACCAGCTGCCCGACCGAAGTGACTTCAGACCTGGTCGATTCCCAAGCCACTATGGCCGCGGCGAAGACCTCGGGGACCGTTATCAATGCGACAGGCAAAACCTTGTCAACCGGCACCGGCATGTCGCATGCCTCAGATGCCGTCGTGAGAACCACGACGGACAGTGTCAAGCCGTCCCTGCGTCTGGCCGCTGACACCGACACGTTGGAAGATACGGACAGCGGCGTCGGCAAGTTCACCGTGAAGGATCTGGACGATGGCACGTACACGCTGAAAGAGGCGACCGCGCCTCAAGGGTATACGCTCAACACCACGTCGTACGGCTTTACGGTCAAAGACGGCAAGGTGACTTGGGCGGATGGTGTCGCAAGCCTTGTTGTCGACGGTGTGCTTCAGGTGCCCGACACCCCGACCGTGGTGACGTGGTACAAGGTCGACGGCAGCAACGCGAACGATCCCAGCCATTCAGGCAAGCTTGCCGGCTCGCAATGGCAGATCACCGATGCGGCGGGTGACGTGTTCTGCCTCGCGGACAACAACGCGCAGATCGATCCCTCGCGTTGTGTCGGCGACACGACCACATACCAGGATGCGGATGGCACGGATGGCGTCATCAGCATCAAGGGCCTGCCTGTCGGCACGTACAAGCTGAAAGAGACCGTGGCCCCGACCCTGTACCAGTTGGAGAGCACCGAATACACCTTCAAGGTGACCACTGACGCCTCCACGGCAGTCAAGATCGACGGCTCTTTCACTGACATCAACGGGAACGGCAACAAGATCCCCAACATGGGCATGACCGGTTCGGTCACGTGGAAGAAGACCGACGAGAAGGGTGATGCACTGGACGGGTCTGAATGGCAGTTGACCTTGTACCCCGACTATGCGCCCAACACCCCGAAGTACAAAAAGACCGTCACTGATTGGATCGACACCACGTCGGCAACCAATACATGCGCAGGGTGGAACTGCGATACCAACCCGGGCAAGGGCGAAATCACCCTGAAGAACCTTCCGTGGGGCAAGTACGAGCTCAAGGAGACGAAGGCGCCTGCCGGCCACCAGCTGGCGACCGACACCTACACGTTCACCATTGTGCGTGCCTCGCAGTCGGATCCGATGGATCGTACCCTGTTGAATATCGACCTGGGTTCCATCGAGAATGAGACTTCCATCACATCTCTACCATTGACGGGAGGTGAGTGGACTCCACGAAATGTGGTGATAGCGGGCCTGATCGTGCTCGGCGTAGCGGCGGTGTCGTATGGCATTGCGCGGCGTCGCAGGCGCAGGTGACCGCAACCCGGGGGCATACCGGGACGCCGGCAATCAGCGGATTGCAGGTGTTTCAATTGCCTCCCCTTGCCGGGACGGGGGTATACCATGGTGTATAGCCACGTCGAAGTCGGCAAATAATGCAATAGATTGTTCCAGTCTCGTGTGTGAACACGTGTCGGGAAGGGGCAGAAGGGCAACCTTCTGCATACAAACACAATGAAGGAGAAAGATCATGAAGACTTCTTTGAAGAGGTTCTTCGCGGGTGTGGCCGCTGCGGCCATGGCCGTTGGCGGTCTGGCGTTTGGCGCCGGTGCCGCGCAGG
>CAYVHC010000160.1:0-2314 GCA_964451025.1 uncultured Bifidobacteriaceae bacterium | reverse complement strand
TGGTGCTGCTGGCCGCGCTCAAAGCAGTGCTGACGATACTGACGATTCGTGCCGGTGCGTCCGGAGGTGTCATCACGCCGTCCATCGCCATCGGCTCTTGCCTGGCGGCTGCATTGGGATTGGGATGGTCGCACCTGTTCCCGGGGACGCCGGTAGCGGCATGCGCGCTGCTGGGTGCGGCGGCTGTGCTCGCCAGTTCCCAGCAGGCGCCTTTGATGGCGTCCTGTCTCATGTTGGAACTGTGCCATCTGTCGGTGGAATTCGCCCTGCCCGTGGGATTGTGCTGCGTGGGAGCAACGGTGGTGGCTCACGCCGTGCTGCGTCATGTGCCTCCCGTCACCGAGCTGCCCCAGCCACACCCGTTTCCGCGCGCAGCGCAATCAGCCGCGTAAATCCATTTGACGCGGTAATCTCGAACCAATACGTACCACAACGAAGGAGTCACAGTGGCATTACAGACGTCACCGGCGCTTCCTGTCCCATCGATGGAGGACGAGGAGAACGCTGCGATCAGCGGGCTGACCAATCCCATCTTCTCCCGGCTTCTCAAGGACCGCATCATCTGGCTGGGCGATGAGGTCAAGCAGGAGAACGCCAATGTTATCTGCGCACAGATGCTCATGCTCGCCGCACAGGACCCTAACAAGGACATCTGGCTGTACATCAACTCTCCGGGCGGATCCATCACGGCCGGCATGGCCATCTATGATACGATGCAGCTCATCAAGCCGGACGTGGCGACTGTGGCCGTCGGCATGGCGGCGTCCATGGGGCAGTTCCTGCTGTCCAGCGGCACCAAGGGTAAGCGTTTCATCACCAGTCACGCCCGCGTGCTCATGCACCAGCCTTCCGGCGGCATCGGCGGCACCCAGACGGATGTGCGCATCAGCGCCGAGCTCATCATGGATATGAAGAAGACGCTCTCCGAGCTGACCGCCGAGCAGACCGGCCACACCGTCGAGGAAATCTACCGCGACAACGAGTATGATCATTGGTTCACCGCGCAGCAGGCGCTGGAGTATGGTTTCGTCGACAAGATCGTGACCACGCCAGGCACCATGAACGCTGACACAGTGGACACGAAGGAGTGAGCATGGCAAGTCAAGAAGCACAGTTCGTCTCCCGCGCCGGCCGCCTCGCCGGTCCGCAGATGCGCTACATCCTGCCGGAGTTCCAGGAGCGCACGCCCTATGGTTTCAAGACCACCAACGCCTACTCCAAGTTGTTCGAGGACCGCATCATCTTCCTGGGCGTTCAGGTCGATGACGCTTCCGCCGACGACATCATGGCGCAGCTGCTCGTGCTGGAAAGCCAGGATCCTGACCGCGATGTCATGATGTACATCAACTCTCCCGGTGGTTCCATGACGGCCATGACCGCCGTGTATGACACGATGCAGTACATCAAACCCGACGTGCAAACCGTGTGCCTGGGACAGGCCGCATCCGCCGCCGCCGTGCTGCTCGCCGCCGGCACGAAGGGCAAGCGCCTCATGCTGCCCAACGCCCGCGTGCTCATCCACCAGCCCGCCATGCAGCAGGATTTCGGCAAGGCCACGCAGATCGAGATCGAAGCCAACGAAATGCTGCGCATGCGCACATGGCTGGAGGAGACCCTCGCCAAGCACACCGGGCAGGACGTCGAGAAGATCCGCAAGGACATCGAGACCGACAAGATCCTCACTGCACCGCAGGCAAAGGAATACGGCATCGTGGACGAAGTCCTGGCCAACCGTCAGTAACCAAAGCGACCCCACATATGGCTCAGATCGTCAATTACGCAGATGACGTTCCTCGCTGCAGTTTCTGCGGCAAGACGGAGCACGAGGTCGACAAACTCATCACCGGCCCCGGCGTCGCCATCTGCGAAGAATGCATCGCGCTGTGCGTGACCATCATCTCCGATGAGAAGCGCAAAGAGGCGAGGGCGGCACGGCTGCATCTCGTGTCGCCCAGCCATATCTGCGAATACCTTGACAGGTACGTCGTGGGGCAGCAGGACGCCAAGCGCGCCCTCGCCGTGGCGGTCTACAACCATTACAAACGCATCAACATCGAAATCGCCGACGAGGCACGCGACCTTGACGAACGCAGCTCCGACAACCCTGTATTCGAGGAAGGCTCGCAGAGCGACGACCTGCGCGACGTGAAGGTCGCCAAATCCAACATCCTCATGATCGGCCCCACGGGCACTGGCAAGACATATCTGGCATCGACGCTGGCGCATGTGATGAACGTGCCGTTCGCCATCGTGGACGCGACGACCCTCACTGAGGCCGGGTATGTCGGCGATGACGTGGAGACCGTGCTCCAGC
>CAYVHC010000159.1:0-2359 GCA_964451025.1 uncultured Bifidobacteriaceae bacterium | reverse complement strand
CAGACGAAGTTACCGCGCACATGCCCCAGGCAAGGCGTGCCTGGGCAGAGATCGGCCAGTGGGCGCGGGCGGCTCAGGTCATGCGCAGCATGCATGGCGCGCGCTTCGGCTTCCTGGGCAACAATTACAGCGGAATGCTGGACATGTACAGCGACATGACCATGCTGCAATCCCAGCTGGGGCTGCATATCGAAATTCTGGAAATGTGCGATCTTGACGCGGAGCTCAAACGGATAACGCCCGATGAGGTTGCCCAGAAGCGCCGGCAGATCGCGGCATTCTTTGCTATAAGCGGCGATTCCCCCTCCGACCCCATCGCGCGCAAGCCCTCCGACGAACAACTCGAGTGGGCCTCAATCGTCGCGGCCGCCCAGGAAAAGCTGGTGAAAGCCCGCAGGCTGGACGCACTTTCATACTATTATCACGGTACGGACGGCAATCACTACGAGCAGCTCCAGGGCGGATTTATCGTGGGGCATTCGCTGCTCACCGCAAATGGCGTGCCCTGCGCCGGCGAGGGCGACCTCAAGACCAACGCGGCAATGAAGATTTGCGATATCCTGGGCGTGGGCGGTTCGTTCACCGAGATAGTGGCCATGGATTATCTTTCCAACACCATGCTGCTGGGCCACGACGGACCGTTCCACATCCGCATCTCCGACGGCAAGCCCACGCTGCGCGGCATGGGCGTGTTCCATGGCAAGCGCGGCAGCGGCGTTTCGGTGGAAGCCAACGTCATATCCGGGCCCGTGACCACGTTGGGCCTTACCCAGACCGGAAACGGCAGACTGCGGCTGATCGCCAGCGAGGGCATGGCGGTGAAAAATCCCATCCTCGCCATAGGCAACACGCAGACCCATGTGGACTTCGGCATGTCGCTGGACGATTACATGAGCGAATGGTTTGCCCAGGCTCCCACGCATCACTGCGCAATGAGCGTAGGCCACAACGCGGATCTGTTCCGCAAAGTGGCGGAACTTATGAACGTTGAATTCGTGCGCGTAGGCAAATAACGCACAGATATGCAAGGAGGGAATACAATGGAAAATATCCGCAGGAATTTCAAAAATCCCCCGGTATCCCACCGCGCCGCGCCTTTGTGGGTGTGGAACGATCTCATGAGCGAGAATCAGATCGCGTTTCAGCTGAAAGAATTGAAAGAACACGGCTTCGGCGGCGCGTTTGTGCACCCCCGTCCCGGCCTTATAACCGAGTACCTTTCTGACGAATGGTTCGACCGCTGGGGCTTCGCCCTCAAAACCGCAAAGGAACTGGGCCTAAAGCTGTATATCTACGATGAGAACTCCTACCCCTCCGGCTTCGCGGGCGGTGAGGTTTCGGCGCAGCTGCCCGACTGTCTGGCGTGCGGCATGAATTATACCGTGATCGACCTCAACGTATGCAAACAGGTGCGTCAGATACACGATATGCTGCCTTCGGACGATCCGATCGCCGTTTTTACCTGCCGTGAAGGTGAAAACGGGCTTGAGATACTGGAAGATATCTCCATCTATCCCAAGGACCGCTGGACCGAGCATGGGGATATGGTATTCGTTTGCAATCTGGTGAAGCCCGGCACCACCGGATGGCTCGCGGGTTTTTCGTTTGTCGATCTGATGCGTCCCGAGGTAAACGAAGCGTTCATCAAGAGCACTCATGAAAAATATTATGAGCGCTTCGGAGATGATTTCGGCGGGGCGATACCCGCGCTGTTTACCGACGAGCCCGCCCTCTATGCCGGCAGCCTCTACGGCGGCGGCCAGCCCTCCGTCCCATTCAGCTACTGGTTCGCCAACGAATTTGAAAAGCTCAATGGCTACAGCCTTTTGAAGAACCTGCCCTGCGTGTTCAAAAACGTCACCGGCAAGTGCTTCGACCATCCCGCGGAAAAGGTGCGTTTCGACTATTACCGCACCATCCAGCAGCTTTGGACAAAGAATTCCATCGAACCCTCGGGCAAGTGGTGCGCGGAGCACAACATCGCGTTCACCGGGCATTATCTGGAGCATGAGTGGCCGCACGTTGGCAGCAATACCTCGCCCTCTCTGCAGTCCAACTACGAATACCATCATTGGCCGGCCATCGACATGCTGCTATCAAATTACCTAAGAAACGAGGACACCCACGCGCTCACGCTGACAATACAGGAGATTCGTTCCGCGGCCAATCAGTTCGGCAAGGAGCGCACCCTGTGCGAGCTCTACGGCGCGGGCGGCTGGGATTCCACCTTTGAGGACTACAAGCGCATGGGCGACTGGGTGATGGTAAACGGCATCAACTTCATAAATCAGCACCTTACCTACGCAACACTGGCGGGCGTGCGCAAGAAGGATCATCCCCAGTCCTTTGACTGGCGTCA
>CAYVHC010000158.1:0-2418 GCA_964451025.1 uncultured Bifidobacteriaceae bacterium | reverse complement strand
CCAGCGAGGGTCAGGGAGAGCGTGGATTTTCCGGCGCCGTTCGCTCCGACGAGCGCGGTGATCTGCCCGGGTTTGAATGCGAGGTTGATGTCGCGTGCGATGGCGTCTTCACTGTGCCCGATGCCCAGACCGCTGGTGGTCAGGATCGGCTCGCCGGTGCCGGTTGCCGGATCGTAATCGGGTTCGCTGTCGGTGTGGATGCGTGTGATGGCGTCTTCGGGGCGTTGGTAGCGTTTGGGCAGCCAGATGCCGAGGCCGGCGAAATCGATGGTGCGGTCGGAGAAGATCTCGTCCGGGGTGCCGTCGGCGATGATCACCGTGCGCTGGTCGCCGTGGCGGCCTACTTCCGCTTCGTCGCCCTGCTGGGTGATGACGGTGCCGCTGCCCGGTTCGCCTTGTTCGCCGGATTCCGCCGTTTCCCCCGCTCCTCCGGTTTCCCCGGTCTTGCCAGTAGGCTGGCTGTCTTGTAATCCGAGGACGATGACCCTGTCGATCATGTCGATCCATGGTTCCGCGCGGTGTTCCACAAGCATCATGGTCGCGTGCGTACTGTCGAGCACGTTGCGCACCGCGCCGACGATCTGGTCCACACCGTCCGGGTCGAGGTTGGCTGTGGGTTCGTCCAGCAGCAGGACGCCGGGCTGCATGGCGAGCGCTCCGGCGAGGGCGAGGCGCTGCATCTGTCCACCGCTCAAGTGCATGGTGGAACGGTCAAGCTGGATGCCGTGCATGCCGACCGCGTCGAGGCTGTCGCGGACGCGCCGCCAGATTGCTTCGCGTGGCACGTTGAGGTTTTCCGGGCCGAAGGCGACATTGTCGCCGAGCCGCTCGAAAATCGCCTGCGCATCCGGGTCTTGCAAAACAAGGCCGACGCGCCCCCGGGCCTGGCTGACGGGCGTGCCGTCGACGGTGACGCTCCCCTCGGTCAGCCCGCCGTCCGCGTCAATGGTGCTGGTGGTGCCGTTGGCGGCGGTGTTCACGCTTTCGATATCGCCGCCGAGCAGTCCCGCCGCGCCTTCGAGAATAGTGGATTTGCCGATGCCGGACGCCCCGAGCAGCAGTACGCGCTGGCCGGGTTCGATGCTCAGGTTGAGGCCGCGGACGGCGAAATGGCGGCGTGAGGCATGCCGGTAGCCCCAATCATGGAATTCGAGACGTGCCGGTTGTGTCGACACTGCCGTCGTTATGCTGCTGTTGTCGTGTTCGCTTGATTTCATCGCGTCCTGTGTCCTGCCGTCTTCGAATGCGCTGGCGCGGAACCGTTGCCCGACCGCCGTCCGCCACTGTATCGCGAACCGCCGTCCACCGGCCTCGGTTCCGCCGCCGCGCCTGTTGCGTTGTTGTACTGCCGTGCCGCTGTTGCTGCTGTTCTGTATTGCTTCACACTTGAACAGTTGCCTGCCGAAGTGCTTCTGCCGGCGTGAACCGTAGCCCCGCCGTGGTTCAGGCGGTGGCCCTCACTTCGCGCCCTGATGCGAATTTGTCCAGCGCACCGGTCCGTGCGATCGCCCGATACAGGTACCACACCACGATGCCGGCGAATACGATGCCGGAAATCACGGACGTGACCAGATAGATGGTGATGTACTGCCCGGTGAACGCCTGGCCGCGCATGAAAATGTCATGCAGCCACACGGCGACTCCGGCGAACGCGCCGGACAGCATGGTAATCGGCACATTCCACACGCGGTACAGCACTATGAGGAACGCGAGTTCGGCGAACGCGCCTTGCATCAGCGATGTGCTGAACGTGTCCATGCCCGTCCACTGGTTGCCCATCAGGCTTTCGATGACCCCGCCGAGCAGTTCCGCGTATGTGGCGGCGCCCGGCTTGCGCACGATGACCGCCGCCAAGGGGCCGGCGAACAGCCACAAACCGTTATAGATGCCTTGGAATCCGGGCATGACCAGGCCGATCAGGTCGCCGACACCCAGCGAATAAATCAGGGACACCAGCCAGAAAATCAGCGCGCTGGCCACGCCGATCACCGATGCGACGGCGATATCGACGACACGCCACTTGAGGCTGGGGCGTACAGCTGCGACCGGAGTCGCTTCAGGTTGAAGGGTGACCGAATTGGCAGCTGTTGTCGCTGTGGCGACGGATGCGTTGGATGTGTTCGAAGAGTTGTTGCTCATATTGATGTCTTCCTATGCGATGCCGGATTGCGATAATGCCCGGCAAGGGTTGGTATATCGCTGCGATAATCCCGAAACCGCCCGCCCATACTGGTGTCGGGCCTTATGCCGCTGACTTGCGAAGCCATATCGGCGCTCCGCCGCAAGCCCCGGAATCCAGACGTTGACGCTTTCAGATGGTGCTATCAGACGGTGACTTCAGACGGTGTTGTCTCTCAGGCGCTGATGCCGCGCACTTCACGCCCGGAAGCAAACTTGTCCAGCGCGCCGGTCCGCGCG
>CAYVHC010000157.1:0-2422 GCA_964451025.1 uncultured Bifidobacteriaceae bacterium | reverse complement strand
GCGGACTATGATCCGGAAACCGACTGCTGGTATATCGGCGTCAAGGACGGTGTCCGCGAACTCGTCGTCTACCCGAACGGACGGCTGGACATCGAGCGCACCATCTCCGGTGTCGTCGACGAGGATGAGATCGAACCGGACGGACCCGTCGACAGTGGGGAGAATGGCATCCCGGTGCGCATCTACCTGACCGTACCGAAAGCCTGACCGCCGGTCAGTTGTGCGGATGTTTTTCGCCAGCAGTATCCCTATGCAAATCATGGAATGGGAACAGGCTTCGCGCGATAACCCACAGTATGCCTATGATTTCAACGATGGTCGAAGTCATCCACGCGATCATCACTTGTGAGGGGACGCGCCCGTGATATGCGAGCATGTATGCGGCGAACGCGATGTCAGTGACCGCGAGCTGTGCAAGCACGAACCATAGCGACCATTTGGCGACACGCTCCCTGAGCTTGTTCTCCTGCCGTTCCCGGTCGGCTTTCGCCGATTCCGCCCGTAAGTGGATGGCGGCGAGGGATTCCCTGCCCTCCATGTTTTCGTCTGCATCCCCGTGGCCCGACGCGTCATGTTGGGCCTGTTCAAGCATGGCGGCCTGTTCTTGCTCTGTCCCGTTGCTCACAATCGCATCAGCCCCAAGTTCACCAGCCGGTGTCCAAGCGCGGCATCGCTCACTTCCAGCGTGTCTTGAATCTGCTGGATACTGTCTCCACGCGCCCATGCGGCCAGAACGTAGGATGCCGGCATCAGCAGTTCCGCCGCATACCGGTTCGCCCACCGTTCCGCCGGGTCGGTGCCCAGCGTGGACAGTTCCCCCCGGTATTCGACGTAACCGTAGTCGCCCGAATCATCACGGTGCAGCCAGTAATGCCCGAGTTCGTGCGCGAAGGTGAAACGTTGCCGGCGTTTCGAATCGGTCTCCTCGATCCTGATGACGGGAGGCTGCCCCTCCCGTTTGAGGATGAACCCGCTTGCATGGTTTTTCAACGGCTGGTACGAGTATTGGATACCCAGTGTGCGGGCGATACGTTCCACGTCAATCGGCGGTTCGGGCTGTTTTGTTCCGAGTGTCTGGACGCGGGTCTGGATTGCCGCTTGGTTCGGGTCAGGGAGTCTGGTCATGGCATACCTCCTTTCTTCGTTCTGATTCCCAGTGTATCCCGGATCCGGCCGGGAAGGGGGTGTTTGCCGAGTAAAATGAGCGGTTGAGGCCACTGCCGGATACTTTCAACAACCCGTGAGGAAGGTGTAGCACCCCGCCTGTGTGAAACCGTTGGGAATACGGAAGGCGAGCAACCGTCGTGCGAGAGTACGGCGACCGGCCTATGCAGTGGGCGCAGGCCCCGGACGGGGCGGGGATGGGAAACCTGTCTCCGCCCCGTTTTCTGTTCCTTGAACCATCGACGGAAAAGCGATAGTAATATAAAACAGCCGCCGACGTAATGCCGATGTACCGGAAACCCGATACCCTATACTCCCATGAATCCGAAATGGAACAGCATCACCCAACTCGCCCGACGCACCCAAGGCGTCATCACCGCGTCAGGCATCAAAACCGCCGCAACCGAAGGACGCATCACCGCGATCCACGACGGGCCGGGAGGCAAATGGCTAGTCGACACGACCGACCCGACCGTCATGGAATGGTTGGAACAAGCCCAACGGATCCAAGACCGGACACCCACGCCGGAAGAGCTGCGAGCCGAGAACGAGGAGTTGAAAACCCGGCTCAAAGAGAAGGAAGACAAACTGGAGGCCGTATTGGAGGAACTGGCCGAAACGCGGGCGGAGACGCTACGCCTCATCGACTGGTATGCGCGCCGGCTCGCCGTCCGTGATGCCACCAAACCGCACAACCGTTTGATGCCGCCGGCCTCACCGAAACAGGCGGGTCGCCGCAAATAGGGGGATTGGCCGGCGGGGTCAACTCTGGCGGGACTGTTTCCTGTATCCGTATCTGGCCGCATACTCATCCATGAAAACTGGTGTCTGTGAACGGTGCCGGATATACTTGGTATACGACAATCATGGAGGTGAAAGCAATGGCAAAAGCGATCGATGTCGCAAAATACATACTCGAACAACGAGACGCGCACGGTCGCGAAACCACAACCTTCGCACTCCAAAAACTCCTCTACTACTGCCAGTCATGGATGCTTGTGGCCAACGGCAGGCCGTTGTTTGACGAGCCAATTGTGGCATGGCGGCACGGACCGGTGGTCCGCGCAGTCTATCCTTATTGCAAAGGCCGGCGGCTGATTTTCCCGCGTGAAATACCGGACGGGGACTCGTACCGGCTGAACGTCGTCGAACGTTCCCTCATCGACAGGGTCGTCTCCCGGTTCGACCGGTTGGACGGCAAGCATCTCGGCGACAATCTGGAGAAAATGAGCCACGAGGAAACCCCTTGGGCTGAAAC
>CAYVHC010000156.1:0-2436 GCA_964451025.1 uncultured Bifidobacteriaceae bacterium | reverse complement strand
AGCTGGAACGAGCTGAGCTCCACAGCAAGCGCATCATTGGTCGGCACGACAGCCGCCTTAGACACCGGTACGCCGATGTTGCCCACCGCCGGCGCCTTAAGACGTGCAGCGGTGAGGATGGCGGACACCATCTGCGTGGTGCTCGTCTTGCCGTTCGTGCCGGTGATGCCGATCCATGGCGCAGGGCGTCCGGTCGCATGGGTCGTGCAGCGCAGCAGCCAGGCGAGCTCGACTTCGGAAATCACCGGGATGGACCGGGATTGCGCGGCGACGATGAAACCGGCTTCCGGATGGAACACCGGTGATGTGATGACCAGTCCGATCTCATCCCATGCCACGGCGTCGAAACTCGAGTAGGTGGAGTCCGCCGGCCCTTCGTCGAGTGTGACGACGCGATGCCCGCGGGCGGCGAGCACGTCGCGCGCCGACCTTCCGGACACGCCCAGTCCGGCGACGAGCGCCGCCAAGCCTTTCGAATCCAATGAATCGAGCGCTTCCTGTGCTTGTTCGAGGGTGGCGTTCGGCGGGAAGTTCTTCGTTCCCTCGGCGGTAACAGTATCAGTCATTGTTGATGCTCCTCTGTGGTTATGTCGTCAGTGGATCACAGGACGTGCGGCGAGTGGACGAGCCAGTTGCTGTAGAAGCACAGCACGCCCACCATTGCGAACATCATCTCGATCATCCAAAAACGCACCACGACTTTGCTCTCCGACCATCCGCACAATTCGAAATGATGGTGGATGGGCGCCATCTTGAACACGCGCTTGTGCCGCGTGTGGAACACGGAAATCTGGATGACGTCGCTCATGGCCTCAATGACGAACAGGCCGCCGACGATGACGGCAAGCAGCTCCGTGTGCGTGGCGATGGACAACGCGGCGAAAAGACCGCCCAAGGCGAGCGAACCGGTGTCACCCATGAAGATGAGCGCCGGGTTCGTGTTGTACCACAGGAACCCGAAGCATGCGGCGAACGCGCAGCCTGCGATGATCGCAAGGTCGCTGGGGTCGCTCACCGAATAGGTCATGCCGGCCGGCGCGGCCATGGGCGCCAGGTGCTTCGTCTCCCAGAACGCGATGAAGACGTAGGCGACGAAGGCGATCATGGAATTGCCGGTGCACAGGCCGTCCAGTCCGTCCGTGAGGTTGAATGCGTTCGTCCATGCCGCCAGCAGGAAGTTCACCCAGATCACATACAGCACAACCGCCGTGACCTTGCCCAGGCCTTCGAAAGAGATGAGGGTGTGCTCGATTCCCGTGATGCCCGGATGCGTGGCGGACAGGCCGTCGCGCTGCGGCAGGCAGACCGCGATGATGGCGAAGACCGTAGCGATGAGGATCTGCCCGATGAGCTTGCCGTGGATGGACAAGCCTTCGTTCTGCTTCTTGCGCACCTTCGCGAAATCATCGACGAAGCCCAGCGCTCCCATCGCCACCATGACGAACAGCACGAACACCGCTGTCAGGGAATACGGCGCGCCTTGCGTCAGGTGGCGGTAGATGGCGGACACGAGCCATCCGAGCACGATGGACAGCACGATGACGACACCTCCCATCGTGGGCGTGCCCCGCTTGACCAAGTGGGATTGCGGCCCGTCCTGGCGAATGTACTGTCCGTAATGCAGCCTGTGCACCACGCGGATCATGATGGGCGTGCCGATGAGCGCGCCGACCAGCGACACCACGAAACCGATGATGAATGCAATCATGGATGTGTCCTCTTCCGCTTCTCGCGATTGTGTCCACGCCCGGCACGGCGGCCGGCCGCATCTCTTCCAAGTGTTTTCATTATCCCCTATGCAGGCTGCGACGTCACGGGCGACCATTTCGCAGCGAGCGCCGCGAGGCCGGAGGCGTGCGAGCCTTTGAGCAGCACGACGCTGCCCCGGTGCGCTGTGGCGAGCCGGGCGACTTCCTCGGCGGCTTGGTCGGCGGAATGCACGAACGCCACATCCATACGGCTGTGGTCATCGGCCTGCTGCGCGCCTTGCGCCAGGCAGGAGGCGAGGCGATCGAGATTGGAATCGACATCGCTTCCCACTGCCACAAGCGCGTCCACGCCCAGATGGGCGCAGTAGGAGCCGATATCGCGGTGCTTGGCCTCATCATCGTCACCGAGCTCCAGCATGGAGCCCAGCACCGCCACGCGGAACGGGCGGTCGCGGCGATTCCCCGCATGCCATGCCGCGAGGCCGTCAAGACCTGCCTTCATGGAATCGGGGTTGGCGTTGAACGAATCATCGATGAGGGTGAATGCCGCCGGCACGATCGGGGGCTCCACAGTGGAAACCGCCATGCGGTGCGGGCTGGCGGCGCCCTGGGTCTCGAGCACCTGCACGATGGCGTCGAAGGGCACCCCCACCGTCAGTGCGGCACATGCTGCGGCAAGCGCATTCATCACGTTATGCCTGCCGCGCAACGCGAGCGTCACGCGATG
>CAYVHC010000155.1:0-2446 GCA_964451025.1 uncultured Bifidobacteriaceae bacterium | reverse complement strand
TGTCGCGGAACAGGGAATCGAGCGGCGCTTTGCCGCTGGCGAACAGCTGGGCGATGCCTGACGGGTGGGCGTGGGTCAGGTCAAGCTGGGCTGACAGCTGGCTGATATCTTCCAGCGGCGACGGTGCCAACGAATTGCGGTAGTCGTCCCGCCAACGCCGTATTTGGCGCAACGCCTCATCGGTTGTGGATCCGCTCATCCGCGACTCACTTCCCTACCGCTTCGCGGTATTCCTGATAGCCCTGATTGTGCGCGAGCGCGGCATCGACATCGGCGTTCCCCTGTGCTGCAAGCCACGCGTACAGGTCATCGTACAGCGTGGGGTTCATCGCGAGGAACGGCAGCAGCTGGGCGTGCCGCGCGATCTGGAACTGGACGGTGTAATCGGTGGTGGTCCTCGCCTGCTGCGAGGTGAAGCCGCCGGCCTCCACCTGAGGCTCCTTATGGTCGAAATCACCGCGGGAGACGCGTTCGAACACCGAACCTGGTTCGAACACCGGCTTGAACCCCACAGGCTGGGTTTGCGGGGCTTGGATTTGCTGGGGCTGTTGCGTTTGCGGGGCCTGTTGCGCGCTCTGGCCGGCTACGGTCTGGTTGTCCGCGCTGTTCGCGGCGGGGTCGGGTGTCACCGGGCGGACGAACCGGCTGTAATCCTCGCCGGTCGACTGCTGCGACGGGCGGACTGCCTGAGCAGGCTCGGCATGTGCTGCCTCCGGGGCAGACTGCGCAGGCCGTTCAGGCAGCGCAGTCTTACCAGACTGCTCAGGTTCAACAGGCAGCGCAGGTTCAGCAGACCGGGCGTGCAACTGCTCCTGACGCTCGGTTTCTTCACGTTGGGCGCGTTCCTGACGCTGCAATTCGTCCTGCTGTTCCTGCTTGAGCTGCTGTTCGCGCAGCTGTGCCAGCTCCTTGCTGTGCTCCTCGGCATCGGCGAACAGGTCGCGCGGGCCTGTTTCAGCGGGCGCTCCCGGCTGGACGACCAAGGGCAGTTCCTGGATCGGATGCTCTTGGGCGAACTGCCGTTGCTGGGTCGCCGTCGCCACGGCGTCCGGCAGCACGGCCGCAGTGAACTGCGAACGTGCGGGCGCAGGCCGGGACTCCGGTGCAGACTGGGACGCCGGCTCAGACTGGGATGCCGCTCCCTGCGGCACGCCCTGCGTAGGCTTCGCACTCGTCGTAGGCTGCGCAGCCGGCCGGGTAGGGGTGTTCGGTTGCGCGTCCGAATCGCCGGTTCGCGGTGTCGGCTGCTGCTCTGCCGCTGTCGCCTGCTGGAGAGCAGACTGGCGCTGGACCACCGGCACGGTGTCCTGCGGCTCCGGTCGGACCGGCGTCTGGGCATCCGAAGGCTGGCCGGGCTGGGATTGCAAGGCGGGCCCGGGCTCCCCGTCGGCATGCTGCGGCTCGTCATCGGCCGGTTCCGTGCCGGCAAGCCGCGGCACCTGCAATGAGGCGTCACGCAGCTGGCGGAGCCGATCCGCCACGTTCTGCGAGCTGAACATCGCGGTCGGCTCGCCCGCCCGCAGGTTCAGAATGTCATCGACGGACATGTCGGCCGGGTCAGGCTCCTGGCTGGCGCCGTCACGCGCATACGAGAACAGGTCGGTCACGGCCGGCTCGGAGTGTTCGGGCGCATCGACGCGAATGAAATCAACCGGGATATCGCCGAATTGCAGGCGAATCGGCGAATACGGCAACGTGAAATCGACTTCGGCTTGCAGGCGCGTCAGCTCGCCGTCCTCGCGAATCATGTAGGAACCGTTCGTGGAGTGGAGGTCGCGTACGGCGGCCGTCCCGTCATCGTGGACGGTAAGCAGGGCGTGGCGCTTCGACATGGATCGCGCCTCGTCGACGACCTCGAAACGGCGATGGCCGTCATCGGCGAGCGGTCGCAGGGGTTTGCGCCCGATTTCGAGGCTTTCCCCCGGTTTGACATCCATCTGTTCGGCGCCATTGACCTTGATGATCCACTGCTGCCCGGATCGCTGCTCCGTCACCTTGCGGCCTTCCTTTCGCCTTGTACGCGCATATGCACACTACCTGCCATTGTGCCATGTCTCCACTATTTTCGCTCAATTCCCCGCAGGTATTGACAAGTCCCACGCAATAGGCGAACACGCGCCACGCCACGCCAAGTCGCACGATAACCCTCTACCGACACTGAACGCACCGTCAGCGTCGGCAAAAGCAGGTCGGCAACGTTCTGCCGACGCTTAGAGGCATCTCAGCGTCGGTAGAGTCGGGACAACAACCGCCCCGCCGACGTTGAGGAGGGAGACTGGAAATGCAAACGGCCCCGACCGTCCACGCGGGGCGATCGGGGTCGTTACGCTCAAACAAACTCAAGCGGTATGATGCGGCTCAAGCCGCGATCATTACTTGAGCTCGACGGTGGCGCCAGCCTCTTCGAGCTGCTTCTTGGCCTTCTCGGCGTCTTCCTTCTTGGCCT
>CAYVHC010000154.1:0-2476 GCA_964451025.1 uncultured Bifidobacteriaceae bacterium | reverse complement strand
CTGAAAGCTTCGAAGAAAAAATGAAGCTGGACAGACTCCTGATGGAATCCATGAACGACCCGAGAGTGATGGATAAGATAGTATCAAAGATAAAATAAAAAGGCAGCAGGGCAAACCTGCTGTCTTTTGCTTATCGGTTATTTATGATATGCTTCATGCCTGATGATTTTAAAGCTTCTGTATATCTGCTCGAGCAGTATGACTCTCATCATCTGGTGCGGGAAGGTCATTGACGAGAATGACAGCTTGAAATCGGCGCGACTGCTGACTTCGGCAGACAATCCCAGTGAGCCGCCTATGACGAAGACTATGCTGCTTTTGCCATTTATACCGAGATCGTCTATCTTCGATGCCAGCTGTTCGGAAGAAAGACCCTTGCCTTTTATCTCCAGCGTGATAACGTAGTCAGAAGATTTGATACGACCCAGAATATCTGCGCCCTCAGCCTTCTTGACAGCCTCTTCATCTGCTGCTGAAGGATTGGCGCGAAGCGGACTTTCCTTGAGCTCGGTTATGTTCAGAGTACAATAGCTGCCGAGACGTTTTGAATATTCCTTGACAGCATCGACCCAGTATTTTTCTTTCAGTTTTCCTATCGCGATTATATTTATGTTCATTTGTCACACCTCGTAGAGACAGCTGCAGCAATCCCTGTGAGCTATCTCGATTTTCTGATCGCTGCCGATGAAAATGTCTTTTTCCATTAATGTGTTTTTTACCGCCAGCATTGCGACAGACGGATCATTGTTTTCACGGCTCAGATGTCCCAGCAGGACACGGCGCTTCTTTGGATTTGCTTCGATAAGCGAGCACAGACATTCTCCTGCCGAAACATTGCTCAGGTGCCCGTTTTCTCCGAGTATTCTGCGCTTTAAATGATATGGATAAGAGCCCATGAGCAAAATCTCTTCTTCATGGTTTGCTTCGAGCAGCAGCAAGTCCGCATCTGTTATTTCTTCAAAAATTTCATCAGTCACACAGCCGATGTCAGTCACGATGCTGATCTGCCTGTCAGCTGCGAAAATGCTGAAACCTACAGGCTCGGCGGCATCATGGGGTATAGGGAAAGTATGTATCCTGAAGTTTCCTATGCAAAAGTCCTCGCCTGTATGAAAAAGCGCACGCTTTTCATTTGCTACGGGTCTTTCGATGGCAGCCCATGTAGCTTCGTTGGCATAAGCCATGATGTTCGGGAGCTTCTTTGTAACTATCGGCAGGCTCTTGACGTGGTCAATATGCTCATGCGTTACCAGAACGCCAAGGACAGCTTCCGGAGGAACACCGGAATCTTCAAGCCCCTGAAATATTTTTTTGCCGGAAATGCCGGCATCTATAAGGATGGCGTTAGTATCGTCTTTTATCATGTAACAGTTCCCGCTGCTTCCGCTGGCGAAGGAACAGAATTGTAATGTCATAGTAAGTCAGTCTCCTTTGCTATAACAACGATACATGAAAAGGCATTCAAAGTCAACTATGTGAAATTCTCTAATGCATTTTCGTGGAAATATGGTACACTGTCAATAGTGATTTTGTATGAAAAAAGAAAGCGAAAGGAAGAACCGGATAAATGAGAAATGATGGTGTGCTAAGGATATATACTGATGGGGGATGCAGCGGCAATCAGCACGATACGAACCTCGGCGGCTGGGGAGCTGTGCTTGAGTTCGGAGAAGCGAGAAAGGAGCTTCATGGCAGTGAAGCCGATACGACAAACAACAGAATGGAGATGACAGCACTTCTCGCTGCATTTCAGGCGATAAAAAAAGAAAATCAGACTATAGAAGTTTTTTCGGACAGCAGTTATCTTATGGACTGCTTCAGGAAAAAATGGTATAAGAACTGGCAGAAAAACGGCTGGAAAACCGCAGCCAAAAAGCCTGTCGAAAATCAGGACTTGTGGAAGCAGCTCCTGCCGTATATAGAGAGACATGATATTTCGTTTTACAGAGTAAAAGGCCACGTTAATCTTGAAAGCAAATCGACAAATTTCGACAAGCTGTATGATAAATTCGTAGAGTGGAACGGAGCGAAATTCACATATGATGATTTTCTCTATGTTACCGAAAAAAACAATCGTGCCGACGAATTGGCGAATATAGGAATCGACGAACTTAGATAGAGACAGAGAATAAAAACCTTCAGACTGCGGAACATATATTTAGTGCAGTGTGGAGGTTTTTTAGTGAGCAGAGCAGACGAAACAATCAAAAAAATAAAGCAGGGTAAGCGGGCAGCAGCAAGTATCATAGCAGTTATGCTGCTGATATGCATGATCGTCGGGTTCATAGTTTTCGGCTCTGCAGGAGCAGTCGTGTTGTTCGGAGAAAGCAGAACTTTGAATGGCGAAGAACCGGCATACGAACTAGCAGAAGAATATATGAGCTGCTCTGCGACGGCTGCAGCCTTTCCAAAAAACTCGGACGAACGTCAGGCGATTCTTTGCATGGGAGAAGAAGACGGCACGATGTTCATAAGC
>CAYVHC010000153.1:0-2535 GCA_964451025.1 uncultured Bifidobacteriaceae bacterium | reverse complement strand
GGAACTCCGGCGACAAGCGTACGTGGTGGCACGTCCTTGGTTACAACTGCGCCGATCGGCAACGGCGAACAACGGTTCAATGCGCAACCGGTGGTCGACGCGGACGGCGGAATCATCGTCAATGACAGCGATTTCACCCCCGAATGGGTACGTGGACACGTCGCCGAACTACTCGACAATCCGCAACGTTTGCACGAACTCGGCGACCATGCCTGGCAGTACGGCATCCGTGACGCCGCCGACATCATGGCCCGCCACATCCTTAACCTCGCCAAAACACGCGGATAACCACGCAACACCACCACGCCACAAGGCCGGACAGTGTACAAGCCGTCATGCCATAATGGCCATACAGACAGGGACAGCAACCAAGAGAAAGCAGTGCCTTCCATCATGAATACAGAGCCCATCGTGCTTGATCCGACCGTCGCAGCCTTCACCGAAGACCAGCACGTCAACGATCTGGGAACCACCCATTTCATCGGCATCGGGGGAGCAGGCATGAGCGTCCTCGCCGAAATGCTCCACGAGCAAGGCGTCCACGTCACCGGCTCAGACAGAGAACACAACGCCAAAACCGAACGGCTCGAAACGCTCGGCATTCCCGTCGCAATCGGTCAACGGGCAGACAATGTTCGAGACGCGTCAACAGTGGTATATTCCAGCGCCATCAAACCAGACAACCCGGAAATCATCGCTGCAGCGGAACATGGTGCACATATCGTCCACCGCAGTGACATCCTCGCCCTGCTCATGAACCATCATGATGCGGTCGCCGTCGCCGGAGCACACGGCAAAACCACCACCAGCTCACTGCTATCACACATCCTCGTCCACGCCGGCACCGACGATCTCGCCGACCCCAGTTACGCCATCGGCGGCACCATCCAAGGCCCCGACGGGCAAACCCTCGACGGCGGACACGCCGGAGCAGGCCGCGTCCTCGTCGCCGAAGCCGACGAATCCGACGGCAGCTTCGCCAAATACCGTCCCGCCATCGCCATCATCACCAACGCCGAAGCCGACCACCTCGACCACTACGGCACCCCCGACCACTACTGCGAAGCCTTTGTCTCCTACGCGTCACACGCTCGCGACCACATCGTCATGACCGCCGACGACCCCGGCGCTCTCGACGTCCTACGCGGCCTCGACGACGCCGTCATGCACCGCACCGTCATCTACACCACCCAAAGCCGCCAACTCATCACCGACGCCGTCGCCCAAGCCGCCGACGCCACCATCGTCACCATCACCTCAGAAAGCGAACACGCCGGCAACGGGGAAGAACAATTCACCATCGACATGCCCGCCGCACTCACCGGCGACGAACACGCCATCCCCGTCAGCCTCAAGATCCCCGGCATCCACAACGCCCGCAACGCGACCGCAGCCATCATCGCAGCCACCCTGCTCGGCTTGGACCCCGATGACGCCGCCGAGGCCGCCGCAAGCTTCCTCGGCGCATCACGCCGCTTCCAGGTGCGCGGATGCAAAAAACAAGTCACCGTCGTCGACGACTACGCGCATCACCCCACCGAAATCACCGCACTGCTCAACGCGGCACGCCGCCGATACCCCGACGCCGCCATCCGCGTCCTGTTCCAGCCGCACCTGTTCTCACGCACCAGATTCTTCGCGCAGGAATTCGCCGAGGCGTTGGCGCTCGCTGATGATGTGATCGTGACCGGCATCTACCCGGCCCGCGAAAAGCAGGAGGATTTCCCGGGCATCACCGCGCAGACCATCGTGGACGCCGCACAGGGGATCGCCCACGAGCCGGCGGACTGGATCCGCGCGGTCGACGACATGCACACCGCCGCCCTGATGATGGCGATGCGCGCACACCACGGGGATGTGATCTTCACCGTGGGCGCCGGCGATATCACCGCCATGGGCCCGGTGCTCCTGCATGCGCTCGAGGCGCACCGCGAGAACTGCGAGGACTGACATGCCAGGACGCGTCGCACGAAGCAGGCAGGACAGCGGTGACGGACACCGCCATAGCGGCGGGCGTACGGCACGATCGGCGGCAGGGCGCGCCGACGGACTCTCCGCGCGCTCGCAAGCGGTATCGGACACGCCGCTCGACGCGGCCCGCGACGCCTCATCGGCCAAGCCGGTCTCCCGTCGTCAGCGCTCCGGACGTACTGCCATTTCCGGGCGAACCATATCCGGGCGAACCGTGTCTGGCCGTATCGTCGGCTCGCAGTCCGGTGCATCCCGGCAGACCGAGCCGGGGAAAGTGCCGGGAACATCCAACGGCAACGCCCCACTGCGCGGGGCGTCGCACGGCATGGCGTCGCGCGGCGCGTCGGCGGCACGTGACGCGGTTTCCCATGATACGGGATCACGCGGTACGCAATCACGCGGCATGCGATCACGTGGTGCGCGATCACGTGACGTGCAATCACGTGACGTGCGTGGTGCCGTAGGTTCTGCACGTGTCGCCGCCAACAGGGCGGCCGCTTCCGCATCGCCGCAAGCCGCCACGGTATCGGGCGACGTATCCCGCGCGACCGGTTTCGTGGACGC
>CAYVHC010000152.1:0-2536 GCA_964451025.1 uncultured Bifidobacteriaceae bacterium | reverse complement strand
CCTCTGTTTCCGCCGACGCGGGACATCCGTCAGCGTCGGCAGAAGGTCGGGTGCGCGCGGGGAATCCATCCCCGCGCAGAGCTCAACGCACCGGGGCTGTCGGCTGGTCGCCGACCACCTGCACGAGTGTGCCTTCGGGGCAGTTGTCGTAGATCCATTTCGCGTCGGCCTCATTCATGTTCACGCAACCGTGCGAACCGTGCCCGGTCGGGTCGCCGGAGGCGATGCCGGACGCGTTCCAGCTGGCGGTGTGGAAGCCCTGCCCGCCGTTGAAATAGCTGACCCACTTCACGCCCGGGGTCAGGTACTGGGAGCCGTCGTCGTTGGAACCGCGCATGTCCTGGACCTTGTACTTCAGGTAGATGAAGTAGTTGCCGGGCGTGGTCTCATGCTTGCCGGTCTTGCCGGTGCACACGTTGAAGGTCTGGACCACCTGGTCGTTGTTGTATACGGTGGCGGTCTGCTTGGACCGGTCGACCACGATCTTCCACGTGACTTTCTGCTGTTCGGTATCGAATTTCGTGATGTCGCTGGCTGCCGTGAGCGTCGCGGAACGGTTGCCGCTCAACGCGCTGTACACCTGGTCGGCAATGGTGGCCGTGTCCTTGACCGTCACACCGTTGACACCCTTGGTCTTGGTCATGATGACATTGCCGGACGTATCCACCAGATCGACCTGGTTGGTTTTCGTCTGGTTGAGATGCTGCCCCAGTTCGCCGGACATGAAGTCGCTGATGGCCTGCTTGTTGTACGACACCGTGATGGTGCCCTTCGACGGGTCGGCGGTCGTGGTGGTCCACGAGGCGATGGTCGCCGCGGGCGCCTCGGAGGTGGTCGCGTCACCGTTGCTGATGGTGATGTTCAGCGCGAGCCCGGCATTCGCCTGGTCGGCGGCCTGCGCGGCAGCGGCCTCGCTGATGGGCATGTCGGTCTGCGTGTAGCTGACGGTCGCGGTGCGGGTGCTTCCCGGCTGGTCGATCGCCTGGTCGACGGCTGTCGTCACGTTGTCCACGACCGGTGTCTGCCCGCCGCGGCCGGCGGTGACCACGAACTTCGAGGAGGCGTCGTCGTACGAGATCGTGGAGGCGACGGCCTGCTGGTCGGGCGTGATCAGCTTGCCGGTCAGGTATTCGCTCAACGCGAGCTTGTCGACGGTGGCGGACAGCTTCACGTTCTGCCTGGCGAATGGGTTGATGCGGGTGAACGGATTACCGCTCTTGGCGGACAGCAGCGCGGAGACGGTCTGCTGCTCGTCCACGGTGACACCGAGATCCTTGAGCGAGGCAGTGAGCGTGTTGCCCTGCGCATCGGTGACGGTGATCTTGGTGGCATCGACCGCCTGCTTGACGGTCCCGGCAAGCTGCGTACGGTCCTGCCCGGCCACGGACGCCCCCGCGAAAGTGACGCCCGGCGCCGCCTTGTCCTGGTAATACCAGCGTGCGGTGAAGAATCCCGCGATGGCGGCGACCACAATCGCGCCAAGGATGGACAGCAGCACGATCAGCCATACACGCCGGTGCGGCGGGCGCAGCGCCTCGTCCATCTCGGCGCACGCATCCGCCGCACCGCCGTCGGAGACCGCGTACAGCGGGATTTCCATGCCGGAGAGTGTATCGTCGTTGGGTTCCATGCCGCCCATGCCCTTCCAGACATCCCCCGGGGCGTCAGGCTGTGCTGGAATACGGTCGGAATTCGCCATGCTTGGGCTTCCGGCGCCGTATCGTGGCACAAAACCGTCAGAAGTGTTCGTCACGTTGTTGCCTTCCTCTTTTTATTCCCGCCTGATTTTAGCCGCATCATATGACCATCGTGGCACTTCCACCCCCGTACGTGGTCGATATCACATTGCTGTCGGATTCGCCGAAATCGGGCACCGGCTCACAGTTCGTGACCGTACCATTCTTCGATCATGTATCGTGCGATGGCGGCTTTGACCGGGGGTGTGACGCGACCGGAGGCGAGTGCCTGCGTATATTCGTCGCGGGTGAACCATCGTGCGTCGCCGGTTTCTTCGCCATCCACGCGGATGTCCGTGCTTAAGGCGCGGGCCTTGAACGCGACCATGAGGGAGGCGGGGAATGGCCACGGCTGGGACCCCAAGTATCTGACTTCGCCCAGTTCGATGCCGGTTTCTTCTCGGGTTTCCCTGCGGCACGCGTGTTCGAGGTTTTCCCCGGCTTCGACGAATCCTGCGGATACCGAGTACATGGTCGTGGTTTGCCAGGCGTTGTTGTGTTGCAGCAGGAGCCGGTCTTGTGCGTCGACGACAGAAACGATGACGGCCGGTTCGATGCGTGGGAAGAGCAGACGGTGTCCGTCGTCCTCGTTGGTGACGTTGGGCCCATCCGCCCATGGCGGCGGTGACTGGCGCACCGCAGGTCGGGCAGTGGCGTTGGCGCATATGCCAGACGCTGAGTGTCGCCGCAGTGGTGGCTTGTCCCGCTTCGCGTGATGAAGCGTGTGGCGCGAATCCGCGCAAATCCACCCAGTCGAACCGTTCCCGTGCTTGTTGCAGCAATGATGCGGCGGCGTGCGG
>CAYVHC010000151.1:0-2536 GCA_964451025.1 uncultured Bifidobacteriaceae bacterium | reverse complement strand
GGTCTTTCTTTTTCTGAGTTTTTCTTTCTCCGAGAAAGAAAAACGGATAGGCTCTTACGCTGGCGTGAAATCACTGTTGATAAAACAAATCCGACAGTGAGCCTTCCCCCGAGGGGAAAAATAGTCAACATCCGACACTCCGACTACGGAAATGCCGGATAAAATAAAAAAATTTACTGAGAGGTAATGGAAAAATGAAAAAAACATTTATAACAGCACTTGCGGCAGCGGTTCTGGCGGCGCTTCTTGCGGCAACTGCATCGGCAAAGACCTATGTTCTTGATTTCACGTCTGAAAAATCAGGGAATGTCACCGAGGCATATACGGAGGAAAACGGTGAATTCAGACTGTCGGCGGGTAAATCCCCGAAAGCGGCGATATCGACCCTTGACGGGCTTGAGTTTCAGTTCCGCATCGATGAAGCGGCTGACTGGGGACTTATCACCGTTGTGACGCAGTCAAAGTACAACGAGACGGGGCTGAACGGCAGGGGACTGAAGTTCCGCATCGGCGGCGAAAAGGGCGTTGAGATCTCGCTCATAAAGGACGGCGGCGACTGGAACAATAAGGCGATCAACACAAGAACACTCTTTGATGTTGAAAACAACACATTTGATGATGGAAAATACCACACCATGAGCTTCTCGCTCGTCAACGGCAATTGGTCGGCAAAAATCGACGGTCAGGAATCGCTTCTCGGCATTACCGGGGAGCAGTATGCGGAGATCGCGTCCATGATATCCGGCGAGGCATTCGTATGCTTCGGCGACAACGCAAACGGCACGTTCATGACGGTGAAATCGGCTGAGGTCACGGAAAACGATCCCACCCCTCCCGATACCGGTGATGCGGTAATTCCCGCGATAATCGTCACTGTCACAGCTGCGGCAGCTGTTATCGGAAAAAAGCGCAGATGAAAAGGGTTCTGATCCTGCTTCTGTCCGCGCTCTGTCTGCAGCTTGCCTCCTGCGTGACTGCAGGCGATGCCGGGACGCTTCCGGTGCTACGTTTTACCGGGGCGACGTTTCCGGAGGAGCGGGAGGAGCTGAAAAAGCAGATAGACTCCGCAATGACGGTGTATTCCTCCCGCGAAAGCGACGGGAAGCCGGCGGAAGCGCTGAAAGACGCCGGACTTGCCGCGCTTGAGATATACCGCGATGCGGATTCCGGCAGTGAAGAGCTGATTTCGGCAAGAAAGAGCCTTAAAGAGGCGGTTTCGCGGTTCCGGCTCTCTTCCCCTGCGTCGGACAGCGAAATGGCAGATCTTGCCGGACTGATACTCAAAGCGGAGGAAAAGGGCGCAGATACTGCCGAAGCATACGCGGTCTACATTTCACACCCCACGTCGGCTGAAGCAAGGGCGGCGATTAAGAAGCTGTCGGAAGCCATAACTGGCTGATACATGCTCCGAATTATCTGAAATACGAAAGGATAAACAAAATGAAAAAAACACTTACGGCTGTTCTGTCACTGCTCCTTGCTCTGTTTATTGGCATGACGGCATTTGCCGGGGGGCTTGACATCAGTGCAAATCCCACGGAAGAAGCCATGACCGAGACGGAGGAGGGCGTGTACGAGGTATCCGTCCCCACCCATCCGAGGATTAAAGCAAACCTTGAAGCCGGCATTGAATTCGGCGTGAATTTCTCGTTCAGGAACCACGACTGGATCAATATCAACCTTGTCAACGAAGCAAATTTTCCGCAGGCGGAGAACTCTTACCTCGGAAAGAGCGGTGTTACCTTACTGCTTCAGGCGGCTGACTGCTCGTTCATGGCGCGCATTGTCACTCCGGAGACTTCATGGGACGCTCCCCTCGGCGACTTCGGCGGCAGGGACGAGAACATCAACTATTTCGGAAACGGTCAGTGGCACAAGGTTTCCGTCTCAAAAAAGGACGGAAAATGGTCACTGAGGGTCAACGGGGTCGAGGCATTCGGTGAGCTTACAGAGGCTCAGAGCGCGGCTCTTGACACCCTTCTCGGCGGCGAAAGCGGCTTTGTCAGCTTCGGATGCAGCTCCGGAAAGGGCTTCTATTACGTCTGCAGCGGTGCTGTCGCCGACAGAAAGATCGGGGAATCGAAATCCGAGGCGGAGAACACCACCGTTCCCGCAACCGAGCCTCCGGCAGAGTCCGCGGAAAAGCCGGCGACCGCAAAGGACACGAAGGGCACCGACGCTCCGCCGACCTCCGCTCCCGCGACAGAAAAGCCTTCTGACGGCGGAAACGGCGGCGGGAATACGGTTATTTACATTGTTGCCGGCGCTGTCATTGTGATCGCGGCGGCTGTGATAATCGTTTCGCTTGTGAAGAAGAAAAAGAAGTAATATCGCACATCGTGCCTCCCCTCTGTCATACATAAGGTCTGAGGGGAGGCGCGGGGACGGATTTTTGGAATCCGACAAGAAAAATCTCAAAAAACTATTGACAAACCGCCTCCGTTGTGATATAATTCTATAGCGTTTTCCGGATGGGAGACGTATGGCGGAATAGCTCAGCTGGCTAGAGCAATCGGTTCATACCCGATAGGTCGTG
>CAYVHC010000150.1:0-2571 GCA_964451025.1 uncultured Bifidobacteriaceae bacterium | reverse complement strand
GGAATATCGACGGATCGTATTCAGCGCCGAAGATGTCGACGATTGAATGGGTGCGGCAACCGTATGAAATCAAGGTGTTCGAATCCCCGGTGGAACTGTTCCAGGCAATCTATGCAAAGGCAAGACCGAATAACCTCAGCAGGCACGAAGGCGGTTTATCAAGGGTCATAGCTACATATGACTGGCCTTACACGTCAGGCAAAGTAAATGAAAACGATCCGTGCGGCTTTTGGAATGTCGAAATGTACCGTGATGAAAACGGGGATTGGCAGCCTGGTCTTTCCGAAGACATGAAGCAAGAGATTGACAGCACTGTTCATGCATGCGCGCAGTCTATGGGAAGTGCATTGGTCGAGACTTTCGGCATTGGGGCGAAGAATGTGGATGTCCCGGATGATGGCGTTATCGCGTCCATGCCTGATGATCGATTCTGTATGCCATGGAATATGGAATTCACGAAATATAGTGGGTCCCTTGGTAACAACACATCGGGAAAGACACAGTCTGATGCCGATGAATCACAAAATAAACACGGCATCTATCAGCAAACTCCACAAAGTGTTACCGAATCGCTTGCGTCGCTTTCGGACCGCTGGTCTTCAACGAAACATCGTGTTGCGGAAGAACGTTCATGGGCTGAAGAGGAGCACACGGTTTTCGAAGTGGGCTCGACCTATACCATTCAGGGATTCGATCTCAATATCGCCGGTGTCATCATTGGACCGTCTGTCAAGTACCGTGACGGCAAGGTGATATATGATCCTGATGCCAGTTGCGACCAGTACGCCAAGGAGAAGAAGGCGTCGCAAGAGGATCGAATTCGTAACATCCGCAACCAGTTCAATGTGTTGATGAAGCGCGGTGTGCATGGGTTGTACATCTTTGCAGTTGATAAGCAGTTGAGGGAGAAGCTGTTGGAGGAATACCAAGGCTATCTTCAGGAGAGAAAAGAGCAGGATGCCAAGAATCTTGCACAATGGAAGCGTATGGTGAGGATGTACGAAGCGGAACACAGCGCAGCGTCAGATGATGACGAAAGCATGGAGAACGAACTGCAAACGTTGTCCTGAAGTTGAGTATGGGCGTTGCGCAGCTGTAGCGGCTCGTTGTGTAATCGTGGTGTCGCACGGCGGGCAGATAGCTTCCGCAACGCTGCCATACTGCCGGCTTTCCTGCTGTGGTGTGACTGCTACGTCGCATGGTGGCGTGGTGGCGTTGCTCGGTTGGACTATCCCGGTGGCTATTTGGTTGCGATGTGACTGTGGTGTTGCACAGCAAGCTGCTGGCAGTGTGCATGTGATTATTCAGGCAGTTACTTTCTCGTGGTGCGACTATCGCGATGCATAGCAGTTAAGAAGAGCAATTCGTTTCGGGAGGTTAGTCGGAGTATGGCTAACTCGTTCCTCGCTTGTTTCGCGCTGAGCCTACAATCAGCCGCATGGATTCAGATAAGTTCTGCTTCGCTGCCAACAGTCTCATCAGAGTCAGTGCCGAGGAGGAAGCTGCGCTAAACAAACGCGACGGTATTGTCCCGTGGGATGATGCAAAAGCGGCATGGGTAAACGCGAGATTCAAATACGCGCTCGAGCATGGGTCTGATTTCAATCAGTTCGAGGCTGGTGAAGAATATGACCGGCTTCATGCCCAGGGCAAGGTTTAGGTGCCGGTTGTCTGTGGTCGCTTGAGTGGTAGTGGGCTCTGTCTCTGCTGGATTGCCGTGTTCCATGTGGTGCAGGCTGCAATGCTGAGGAAACCGCACTCAGCCGACGCGACCCACAACTGCAAAATCGTCAGCGTCATGAGAAAAGAAAACGGGAGCCTATCTAGAATGGCTCCCGCTGTTGGGAGACCGCTTCACATCTGCAAAGACCGGTCGAGTCATCCCGTGTTCATGTAATGTCGAGGCTATCGATAGAAACCCAGTATCGCAACTGAGCGGCGTGTTCTGTTTCAGTGTCGCCTCGATCCATGCGGCCACTTCACATACCGCTTGAACAGCTTGATCGCATCATCGGGAATATACGCGGTGTCGGCAAGGTGCATGGCATGGATAATGTTGACAAGTCTCGCGGCGCTTACGACGCGAATGCCTTGGTATTCGGCGGACGTGCCGGATGGGGAATCTGGGTTGTAACGCACGTGCCTGTCGGCTGCCCAATGCAGGTTACTGACATCCGGCGTGCCTTCGGGGCCGGGGACAAAGCAGATCAACCATTGTGCGTCGATGTTGTGCTTTCTGAGCAGCGGCTCCCACATGGATTGCTGGTGCAGCATATTCGACGATGTCGCAAGTGTGACTCGCCCGTCCGGACCGGTCACGAACGCATGCTGGGATTTGCTGATTCGTGCAATCGTGCTGTTGCCCATGCAAATGTATTTGGTGTCCTTGCCGCCCTTGTAATACTTGGCATCAACAAACCAGGCATGTAATCGTCCTTCACAATCCATGCCGAGCAGCACGCAGTCAATGTCGGCGTTTGTCCTGCGGCCGTTGCGGTCCAAACCATACAGGCTGTAAAACCCGATGACATTGAGGTTGCCGTCCTTGTTGAACGCAGCGATGATTCCAGC
>CAYVHC010000149.1:0-2586 GCA_964451025.1 uncultured Bifidobacteriaceae bacterium | reverse complement strand
GGCCTCTTGATAGCTGACGGGCAGCCTAGCGCATGATGACGATTGGGTTGCCATCCCCCAACTTGATGAAAGCCCAATCTTGGCGCCGTGCATTTTGAAGACCGCTATCTACGATGTGTTCTGTCTTGATATCTCATGTGCCTTGCCAATCATTAATTAATCCGATTCCTGATACTGTGTTGAGGCCATATCGCCCACGGGTTATTTAGCTCTGCGTATACGACTTCTCGTCGATGCATATTCAATGCTTCCGCACAACAAAATAACACAATCGGAACAAGATGTTGCTAGGGTGATACGTGCCGAATACCACCGCATCGGAATAGCCCGAGGTGTTCGAAGGTCGGGCGCTCGTTATGCATTGAAATTTGTTCTAGTGAAACTGAACCTCTACGATTTTGCTTATGCGATACATTCATTTTTCGCCAATAAATTTCGCGGTAAATGAGTAACATCACTTCATTGCAATAACTGGCACAGACAATGCCGATTCCTGTACGGCATCCGATGACTGCCGAGAGATAGAAGTGAGTGACATTGGATAACCATGCGCTTCCGTCCGCACATTTCATCAGTCCAGAATCCGAAGTACTCTATTTCCTGCCTACATGATTCTTGTATGTGCAGCACCCAAATGTATGTGTAACCCTGCAAAGAAAACTGTAGAAGGAATCGTGCTCTCTTCATTACCCCATGTATGGCATTTGTCGTGTAACGATGCCGCTTGAAACCATATTGCTCCACGGACGTGAAGTATTTCGCAACCGATGCGGCCAATCAGGTATTTTATGAACCGTATTTGTCGCAGCAGACGTTCCGCCGAGTCCGTACGCCTTGGCATACGTCATCAGGCAAGCATATGCCGTATACGGTAAATATTCTCCGTCGCACACCTAAAAATGCATAGTCACTGTAACGCATAAGCGGAGGAATACCGGAAAGGGGGTCCCATGTCCCCAAGCGGATGAACCTCGATCATGCCCACCGCTTGCGATAACGGCCGGTTAAGTTCAACACAGGAGCATGCTCTCCAGAGCGGTGCTTGTCAAAATTGCAAACAACACGTTATATCGTTATCGGTAACTGCCTATGCGCAGTATATTGGGAACAATGATTCCGGAATAACACTCATTATCTGCCCTGACGCAATATTCGGTATCCGCCACGCTAAAATCACCCCGGATAAAGGCAACGCTCATTATTTATAATAAAAAATCAATAATCAATCATTAGTGTTCTTAACATGCAATATCGAAACATGAATTATCTAAATGAGTGTCCCGTAAGGGTGATAGATTGCAATTCATGAATTACCGATATATTTAATATTTACATATATAACTTTTTTAAAAGCTGTTTTCGTATTTCTTTCCGATGAATTTCGCTGCCAAAAAAGCAGAGCCCTTTTTTGCCCAATTCACCGGTTCGGTGCTAATAACAGGCAATTCACGATATGAATATCCGTTAGTTTTCAACCAAACATCTAATAGCATTTCGCTGATTCGACCTGGATATCGGGCATTGAACGAATCATATATTGACGGATCAATACGATGCTGAAGCTCAAAAAGAATCGGGAATAGCCAGCCGCAATATTCATCAAGCTTGTCCTTTCGCATAATCATCATGTTGAACATATGAGCCGTAGTGCCAGACATAACATCATCAAAAGCTTCAATATACTCTTTCGTATTTGATGCAATGATCTCTCTCGTCTCATCCAATTGCTCAACAGGAAAGGTATGAGCGTAATGGCTGCGAACTGTCTCGATTACATAGTTACGCCTACGCGGTAGGATTATGTTAGTGTCGGAAAACAGCTCGGCAACTTCCTTCTCGTTCACGATTTTCTCGAAGCGGTCATGTCGTGTTACGCGGACAGCCACATTCGCCGTCTCGAAATGACGTCGATAGTGAACAAGCCCTTTATACTTAGTATCATCATTCTTCCAAATCCAATACAATGCAGTAAGCTCTGAATAGTAATTATTGAGAAATGAGATATTTTCTCCAGAGTTATCCGCGACAAATCGCTTTCCCAAATTAATTTCAGGATGAAGAGCCTTACCGACATGTACGGGTAAATACATATCGTCCATCGGCATGCGGTAACTCTTGTGTGCAGCAACAGCTATTCGGATTTGCTGCATCGATTCATGAGTATCAACTGACACGATGTTCTCTTTTCTATTGAGTTTAAGATTGCCCCATATATTTATATATATATCCTGTTAAAACACGGCAAAAGAACACCGCTATCACAGCTACGTTACGCTAGTACTATGTATAGACGAATCCCTCTACAGTGACTTTTCAGTATATAGTATTATACGCGTACCTAGCTACGCCAACCGTAGACATTTATACTTTTCTCTAAATATCGCCTTACTCATCTCCATAACAAATCCCTAACAGATGATCAATAATCTGCTCATAGTACAGATATCTTGCGAATGCAGATAAACTGAGATAGGCGTGCTCATATCGTGAAAATCTTCGAAGCAACGGAATCCACAGGGCAAGATCCAAGGATAACTTTTACGTCATAGTTTTCTTGGTTGTCTGTTAATGCTAAAGGTCTATACA
>CAYVHC010000148.1:0-2589 GCA_964451025.1 uncultured Bifidobacteriaceae bacterium | reverse complement strand
GTGGATTGTTGTCATAGACTCCGGAATCCACATAATCCTCCGCCTCGTCATTCGACATGCGGGCAATGGCATTGTCTATTTCTTTATCGGTCCATGACGGATACTTCTCTTTGAGAACGACAGGCAGCACTTTCTCACGGATTTCAGCATCCGGAAGCGTGTGCTCGAAATCAACGTGGAAACCAAGAACATTCTTATCTGCTATCGCTTCGCGAATCGTATATGCGTGGATGAGATTGCCGAAAGCTGCTTGTGTGAGACCGCCGTCGAATGCCGGGGTACCCGTGTACCCGACCCATGCCGAGCGCGGGAATTTTTTCTTGATTTGAGGGAGCATTTCGCCGTTCGTTGAGCGGTGTGCTTCGTCCACGATGAAAACCACGTTCTTATTGTCTTGAGTCGGGAACGCATCTGATTTGCAGAGTTTCGCGAGCTTCTGTATCGACGTGACGATGATTGAATGCCGCGTTGAGCTGCTTCTGAGCTTTCGTCTTAGATCGTTGACATTGGCGGTATCGGATATGATGCCCTGCTTGTCGTCGCTGCCTACTGCCTGTTCGGGATCATAATCGGGGTCATACGCCTGATAGTTGTCGAATGTCTGTCTGGTCAGTGCCCTGCGGTCAACAACAAACACGACCTTGTCAACATTCGGCAAGCGCGAAGCGAGCCAAGCAGTTTTGAAACTGCTGATGGTTTTTCCCGAGCCCGTGGTGTGCCAAATATAGCCCACCTCTTGGTTGTCGGTTCCGAATGTATGGTTGCGCAGACGCTCCAGTACGCGCTTTGTTGCATATACTTGGTAAGGGCGCATAACGATGAGATTCTTGTGATTCTTGGCATTGTCAAGAATCATATAACTTGTCGCCATTCGATGCGCTTGCGGAATCGACAAGAACGAGTTGCAGAATTCCTTCCATCCAAACACGGGTGTGCTTCGTTGCTCGTCTTGCCAGTGGAATGCGAATGCAGTGTTGAAGGAATCGGCGTCGGTGTTTGCCATATATCGCACGTCCGTGGGCGTCATGCCGATAAGAATTTGAACTGTTGAGTAGATATCCCCGTACAGACCGCATCCGATATATTGGCGAATCTGGTTCAGCCCCTCAAGTGCATCGTGTGATGAGGTCTTTTCCTCGATTTGGATAATCGGCAGCCCGTTGATGAGTAGCGTGGTGTCGAAACGGCAGTCTTTCGTTCCTGCTTGGACGTGGTGCCGCTGCACTTGGTTTACTATCTGGTAAGTAGTATTTCCGGCGCCGACTTGGTCTTGGTCGAACACCGTCAGATAAATGACGTTGCCACCATTGACGTCATCACGTTGAACGGTGACCTGTGTTACGCCACCAACTCCGTAAATCCATTGTCCTGCTTTGAACGGTGATGAAAGGGCTTTGATTTCCTTTTGAATCTGGGCAAACTCCTGATCGCTCAGCGGTCGTCCTTGAAGCTTATCTGCATTATTGCGCTCGAGGATTTCGCGGAAATTCTTCCAAAGCCCCTGAATGGTTTTGATATCCGGCCGATACTCCCACTGCTTGCTACCACCGATATGCTGCAGATAATCAATGAGGTTCTGTTCAAAATCCAGTTCGCTCTGTGGCTTTTCGATGAACTCCATAGTTCTGATGCCCTCTCCTCAGCATGACGATTCATGTCCGTTGTCGCTTCAAATAAGCGACAATACTGAGAAAAGCTTAGCACCGGTACTCAGTGTCTCGAGAGAGAGAAAGAAGGAGAGTGGCGCCGTCGGACGATACCTGGTCCACCGCGGAAACAATGAGCATGAATATTTGGCGAAATTGGTCGTGCGTTCTCACAGCCGCACCACCGCATGCTGGTATGTCAGTCGGTGACATGAACATGGCATGAACAAGGGCAAGAATCCACAATGGCACAAGACGTGAGAAAACGCATCAATCGCACGAAACATCTCGAATCGTTACTAGCATCACGTACATGAGCCGTTCAGATAAATTCTGTTTCATGCCGGGGGATTTGGTCCGGCTGTCACCCGAAGAAGAAGCAGAGGTAAACCGTCGTACCGGGTATGTCCCATGGAGTGACGCAAAGCAGAAATGGGTGAGTGACGAGAAAGTTCGCCGGTATAAAGCCGGTGAGGATTTCAACGGAGCCGATATCGCAGCTGAATATGATCGGCTCTACAATGCCGGCAGAATCTGATCGGATGATGTTCTCCATGCCGGCATGTGCCGGTGCCGCGGATGGTTGTAGCCGCTCGTCCCGGCTGGTGGTTTCTAGCCACCGTGATGAAGCCTCTGCCGCAAGCGTCGTGCTGGATAATCATCCGATTGCTATTTGGCTTATACCAGGCGCGGAGCCGACGGAAACCGCCACGTTGTCGCCGCCGAGTACGATGGTCCCGTGACGGGATACCTCACATGCTCTTGGTATTCGGCGGTACGGTCCGCATCCGGCATGGCATGATTGTTGAATCTCTGCCATGCACACAGCCCCTTGATGCACAGACCGGTCAGAATGGCCGGTCTGCGCCGTGGGCGGGCTCGGTCGGAATCAGCAAGAAAGGCGAGTCCGAATCATGGCAAGGAAACCTGACCCGGCTCCGGG
>CAYVHC010000147.1:0-2592 GCA_964451025.1 uncultured Bifidobacteriaceae bacterium | reverse complement strand
ACCGGATGCACCATACTTCCCCATACGGCAACAACAGCAACGAACATCGTTCAGCACGACACCCGCCGCATGGGGAACCATCCTCCTTTCCCAAGTGAGGACAACGCCTTCCCGGCGCCGCAGGCGTGGACAAAAGCGGCGCCACAGCCTTGGAAGCACAACGGATCGTGCGTCCGCCTACGGAGCGGAAGACTGTGGGTTCGAATCCCACCCGAGGCACGCGGCACCAGCAGGTCTTTCACTTCCTTTCTGCCTGCCCAGTGCCAGCGCGGCGTTCGCACAACGGCCAGTGCGACAGCTTCCCAAGCTGTAGACGCGGGTTCGACTCCCGCACGCCGCTCGAAGGGGCGCGCCATACGCGCGGCCAAGCCTTGCATAATTGGCTTGCATGCGGCACGCCCCCGGATATGCCGGTGGTCCAACGGTAGGATCATGGTCTCCAAAACCATGGGTGCGGGTTCGACTCCCGCCCGGTGTGCCAGCGTCGGTGATGTAACCGGGAGCATCCCATGCTCAGGTGGGTGTGCGGGTCCGAATCCCGTCCGACGCTCCCAACAGTAAGGAGCAAGCATGTTCGACCCGAAACAGCATCCACGCGACATGGACGGCAAATTCCGCGCCACCCTATACGCGACACCGAACCGCACCTACGACAGCCGGCGAAGCTGCGAAGACAAGTTCAGACAGTTCGAACAGGACGTCGAACTCTACGAGCCAGACCGGCAGTCCAACAGTGTCGGCGTATGGGGTGCGGACATGGAACGCTCCCGCACCTACGAGTTCGACCAGTTCACCGAACGGGATTGGCAGGACTTGCAGACGGACGCGCAGATAATGTGCGACACGTGGGCGCAGGACAGCATCCTCCTCACACGCGACAACCCGAACGGCGAATCCCGACGATACACCATCACGGGCGTCGATGCGGTCACAGCCGCGCGAGCCTTCGCTGATCTCGCTTCCAATGACCCGTCCAAAGGCAAAAAGGATTACTACGGGTTCGGCGGCACCTACCGTGAAGGTCAAATCGAAATCGTAAGAATCGGCAACGACGATCCCTACACCCAGCTTAACGTCAACCGTCTTGACCAGTGGCTCGACGACCATGAGATTGACGCCAAGCAAACAGAAACACAATGCGACGCTAAACTCGTCATCAACAGTAATAAAAACAGTCAGCATCGCATCGACGAAGAAACCAAAAAACGTTACACCACATCCGGTGCAATCCAGCCCGGAAGCGGCGACGAGTCAACCGACCCTGAACTCTCGAATACACCCGAGCAGATGCAGAGCTGGGTTGGCGAACACACATATTAGTAGAAAAGGAGAAGACCATGTCACTACTGAAAAGGAATCCGACAAGAGAAGAAGCACTGACCGGTAAAGGCATCCCCACCCCGGACCGATTCCCGGACATGTTCACCGACCCGGTGAACGTGACCGTAAAGCTCGCGGCGGACACCGCCCGCAGGCATCACGTGCCGGAAGACTACGAGTACGTTTGCACATGCTACCCGCATACGCCGCTCGCCAATTTCGCAGTCACCATGCCTGACGGATACCGTTGGGAGGATTGGGGAGAACACTCCGCCGAGCGGACACGCCACGCGGATCTCGCGTTCGCCGTCTCCGTCCGGCTCATCAACGAGCTTGGCCCTGACCATCAGAACCGGTATGCGGAAGTGTTCCCTGCATCCTTCGAACTTGCGCAACAGAAACTCGCTGACGAAAAGAAGGCAAGGGTGGAATATGCCACAACCCACCCGGATGCGGACAACGAACCGAAGCATGCAGTGATGGTAGCGTCAGAACCGAAATTCGGATATACAACGGGTGGCATTCCGCCTTCAATTGTGCGGAATGCCATCCGCTTTGCTATAGGAGCGGGACATGGAAGACAACGGAAACACATTCTCCGTAGACGCGCCGAAACTGTCCGAGGTGACGCCGGAGAAGAACCCGGAACTATTCACCGACCCGGTGACGGTCCGAATCAAGCTCACCCCGGAAGCGACCAAGCTGGGCGGCTTGCCGGCGGGCTACGATTATGAGTGCGCCTGCTATCCGCATACGCCTGACGCCGAGTTCGAGACGACATTGCCGGACGGATACCGCTTCCGTTCGTGGGAGGACGTCGAGGAGCGGTACCGGTGGATCGGGTTCGGGCTTTCACTCTGCCTCGACCACACTCTGCTCGACGAGAACAGGTACGCCGAAGTGTTCCCGGCTTCGGCACGCCAGAATCGAATCGAGTCCGAGGAGTTCGAACAGAAGCGGCAGGAGTTCCTTGCCGCTCATCCGAATGCCGAACATGAGCCGATGAAAGCCGCGCTCACCTCATCGGAACCGAAGTTCTAAGAAGATGGAAAAGCGATCGTGAAGTATTACTACCGCCGATGTAATGCCGATGTACCGGAAACCCGATACCCTATACTCCCATGAACCCGAAATGGAACAGCATCAGCCGGCTCGCCCAACGAACCCAAGGCGTCATCACCGCGTCAGGCATCAAAACCGCCGCGACGGAAGGGCGTATCACCGCAATCCATGACGGGCCCGGGGGCAAATGGCTTATCGACACAACCGACC
>CAYVHC010000146.1:0-2632 GCA_964451025.1 uncultured Bifidobacteriaceae bacterium | reverse complement strand
CCGGCCGGTCGGCGTGGGCCTTGGCCATGACCTGTTCGAAGTGGTCGAATTCCGGCGAATCCCCGTACAGCGAGCGGAACAGCTGTTCGAGTTCCGCGCGACGTGGCGCGAGACGCCCGGCGAATACGGTATCACGATGCGTGGCTTCGTGCTTGGCTTCCATATGAAACTCCTATGTCTCTTCAGCCTGCGGGCCTGCTCATTCAGACCCAAAAAGTGGACACTAGTATATCAAACCGGTTCGATTCAGACAATGCGACGCTCCGGGCGACGATATGAAACGATACGAAAGACGATACAACATGCATAGGGCGCAGGAACCGGACCCGGCATGGATTCAGATTCCGTCGCGCACGACGAGCATCGCGACCGCCGAGGCGACCGGACCATCATGGCTCAGGGAGATATGCCAGCACCATTGTCCACTCCCCCCGCGCGCAACGGCGCCCGTATCCGCACCATCGGCTGCGGCACCGCCAACAGCTACAGCGTCAACAGCCACACCGTGCAAGGAGTCCGTCACAGCTTGTGAAACATCATCGGCCAACACCACATGGGGCACGCCGCGCGCGTCATCGAGAATCTCGATGCCCGCCCACGGTGTGGTGTCCACGGTATACGGAAGCGGAGCGGTCTGTCCCAACGCCTCGCACCACGCCTTGATCACCGCCTCCTTGCCGGCCCAACGCGCGGCGAGATGCACAGCCTCGCCGTCGGCTTTCATTCGGCCGCGCAGGGCGCTTTGCCGCAGTTCACGCGGCGAGAACAGGCGGCGCATGCCCCCGCCGGGCTCCTCGAGCTGTTCGGCGAAGGCGTCCAGCGCCACGACATCATGGCCGAGACCGATGATGCCGGCCATATGTCCTGAAGCTCCCATCGCCATCACCGGGCCGCCCTGGTCTGGTGTCATGCCGATGCGAACCCGTTGACGCACGCGACGACGAGCGACAGTCCCAGGAATGTGAGGAACCATGGCGAGCTCCAGCAGGCGGCTACCGTACCCTGCGGACTGCGGTTGGCCTGCACATACCCGCGGATGCTCCTGAACCGCAAGACAAGGTACAGCAGGGAGCCGAGACCGACGAGGATGTACAGCCCGAACCCGACGATGTTCTGCGTGTTTTCCGGCATCAGCGTCAGCAGGCGGGAGAACAGGTCGGAGAACACGAAATTATTCGTGATATGCAACGCGATCGACCACACCAGCCCGTATTCGGTGGCGATATAGCCCAAGACCAGGCCGACGAGGATCGCGTAGGCGCCTTGCAGCAGATCGGTATGGAAGAAGCCGAACAGGACCGCGCTCGTGACGATCGAAAACACCTTGCCGTACTTGGCGAGCGCAGGCATCACCAGACCGCGGAACAGCAGCTCCTCCATGATCGGGCCGAAGAATCCGGCGTACAGGACCATGGCGAGCGTGCCCATCGAGGCGTCGATGCTGTCCATCGCCGTGTCGGGTTTGACGCCGAACAATCCTGCCAGCCAGTCAAGCGCCGGTTCGAGGATGAACGAATACACATCGGACGCACCGAGGATGAGCATGATGGCGACCAGGAACACGACAGGCGTCATCGTGCGGTGCGCACGCTGCCCGCGCCCGGTGAGCTCCAGGCGCAGCTCGTGCGGCAGACCAGGCCATAACGGGTCGTGCGAACGCATGAGGGCCAGGTAGATCGCGCATCCGACGAGGGCGATCAGGCTGACGGCGCCGGATATCCGATTGCTGAATGCGTCACTGAACACCTCCGATTCGGGGGTGCCCTGAAGGATCATCACCGTGGCGATGGTCATTTGGGCAACCAGCGCGACAGCCGTCATGACCACGCAATAGAACAGCACAAGCCGCGCCTCGCGGCCGACCGCACGACGCACCTGTTGGGCGTAGGTGAGGAAGCGCCGAGGAATCCATACAGGCTGTTGGGCCTGTGGCATCGGCTGCGGCGGGTAGGGGTATGGCGGGACCTGCTGGTAGGGCGGCACGGCTTGCGGCGGATAAGGGTACAGCTGATATTGCTGGGGCGGGACCGCCTGATACTGGTACGGCTGGTACGGATAGGGCGGCATCTGCATCTGGACCGGATACGCGGGATTCGGGTATGGCGCCGCCGGGACCGCTGACTGCGGGAATTGCGGATATGGCTGAGGCTGCGCACTGGCCTGCGCTGGCGGGACCTGCTGATATTCCTGCCGCGCGGTCTGCTGCGGCTGCATCATCGGCGGCTGCTGACCGGTCGGTGCGACATGTTCCGGCCGATTTGTGCAAGTCTTGTCTGCATCATCGCTCTGGTCGCTCATGTGTTCCCTTTCCTGCTGCGCCCCGCGCATGCGAGGCTGCCGTGCGCTGTCGTCATCGTCGTGTTGTCATCATCGCAGTCGCTGCTGACCGTTTCATGGGGATAAAACGCGTGCTGCGTCCACCGACTCTGAGGAATCGCTCAGTGTCAGCGGACGCAGCAGGAATCAACGCGCCGGGCAGACCGGACTGTCAGGACAATCCGAACCATCCAGACAATCCGGGCAGTCCAGACAATCCGGCCTCATGCGTAGGTCAGACCTCATAGTATCCGTCGGCCCCCAAACGGGCGTTCGGATCGAGCAGCATGGCCTTCTCGACTTCATGCGCGTCATA
>CAYVHC010000145.1:0-2638 GCA_964451025.1 uncultured Bifidobacteriaceae bacterium | reverse complement strand
GCCGTTCGAAGAGGTTCCGCTCATCACCAAGGAATGCATCACCCTGGCCCGTCGCTACGGCAAGCCGGTCATCGTGGCTACCGAAGTCCTCGGCTCCATGGTGCACTCTCCGGTTCCGTCCCGTGCAGAAGCCTCCGATTGCTCCAACGCTGTGCTTGACGGCGCTGACGCAACGATGACCTCTAACGAGACCGCTGTCGGCGAATACCCGGTTGAGACCGTCTCCACGATGGCCCGCATCTCCAACTACGCCACCGATCATGGCTTCGACCGCATCCCGGCCATCAACGACATGGTCGTGACCGATTCCTCCGCAGTGGCCGACGCCGCCGTGCAGCTCGCCCGCACGATCAACGCCAAGTGCATCGCCGCGTTCTCCATGACCGGCGACACCGTGCACCGCATCTCCGCTCAGCGTCCGTCCTGCCCGATCTACGGCCTGTCCAACAACGAGCACACCACGCGTTGGCTGGCTCTCTCCTGGGGCACCGAGTCCTTCACGCTGCAGACCGAATATCACGGCCTGCTGCGCAACCAGCTCATGGACCTCGCTGACAGCGTGCTCAAGGAGCAGGGCAAGGTCGAGGACGGCGACACCATTGTGGTGCTCGGCAGCTCCGACCGCTCCCACATCCCCGGCAAGACGAACTCCATCTACGTCCACACCGTGGGCAACTCCGAGGAGTGAGCTGTGAGTTCACGCGCATAGCGAAGCTGGCGCGATGCCGCGCTTCGTAAGCGTGTGCGCAGTCATCAGGCTGGGTGGTCAGGCAATGAGCTTGGCCACCCAGCCTTTGTCATGTCCCCGGGACAGAGATGCCCGGGGACAGCGAACCATGGGGCAGGGGATGAGAGGCGGGGCTAGGAGCCAATGACGAGAGTGAAGGCTCTCGATAAATCGGTGGAGCGCGTGAGTACAGGGCAGCGGTGGCCCATTTTCGATCGGCGCACACGCACAGTAACGGAGCTAGCAACGGAGCTAACAATGAGGCTGTGGTGGATTCATCCACCACAGCCCCAAGATTCGGCATGTCACGGTTGGCGCGTCAGATGGTGCCGGCCAGCCGATTGTGCTGGCTGTCACCGGTCGGATTCAAGCATCAAGATGTGCTCGTGCTGGATGGCAATGACGGACTTCGCGTCGACGATCGTTCCATTGAGCACCATCTCATAGGCATCCTGGATGGGCACGAGACGCACGTTCGACACCGGCGATTCCGGACCGAGCATGGCGCGCTCGGCGGGCTTGAGCCCGGTCGCACGGTAAATCGCCGTGTGCTGCGTCGAGAAGCTCGGCGTGTTGACGAAGCGCAGGAACTGGTCGAACGTCTGCGCTTCGAAGCCGGCCTCTTCACGCAGCTTGCGCCGTGCCACATCAAGGGGGCGCTCGTCCTTGGTCACGGCGTGGCCGGCCGGCAGCTCCAGCGTCCACGAATGGTTGGGGATGCGGAACTGTTCGACCAGCGGGATGCGACCATCGTCGGTTATGGCCAGCACCGCCACCGTGTCGCCATCGTTCTCGCGCAGCACATAGCGGTCGAAGTGCCCGATGTTTTCCGCTTCCATCGACACCAGGTCAATGTCGAAGTAGTGGGTCGACAGCACCTGCTTGCGTGCCTCTTCCTTGACAGGGGCGCTGCGCCAGCGGTCGAACGGCCGGTACGTCTTCGCCTTGTCAAGCAGCTCGCTGGCCGTCTTCTTGATCTTGCTCTTCGTTGCTTTGAATGTTTCGCTGTCCATGGCCGTTTCTCCTTCGAAAGGTTGCGGGTGCTCTTCCTGCAATCCATATTAGGACACGCGCCGTTGCTCAGGCGTGTTGCCGTGTTTTATAGTCGCGTGGTGAGAGCTTCGACGCGCAGCGCGGGGCGGGGTGTCGGTATCACTGGGGTGGTATCATCGCTTCAAGTATGCGCGAATCATCGATGTGGCGATGCGCCGAACGTCCATCAGGCATGGTGGCCGAGTGGTCGGCGATGTGCACTACGGCTCGTATACGTCGGCATGTTTCCTAGGATGTTGCCGCGTCGTGCCGAAAAATCGATTGTGTCTGTCTAGCCCTGAGGAGGAGCAATGAGCGCTGCAGAAGCAGAAAGCACCAAGAAAGCAGCTCCGCGTGTTGTGGTTGCCGAGGACGAAGCCCTCAACCGCATGGATATCGTCGAGTCGTTGGAATCGGCCGGTTATGAAGTGGTGGGCGAGGCCGCCAATGGTCAGGAGGCCGTGGATCTCGTCAAGAAGACCCATCCGGATGTCGTTGTCATGGACATCAAGATGCCGGTGAAGGACGGCATCACCGCTGCCCGTGAAATCAACGAGGAATTCATCGCTCCCGTCGTCATGCTCACCGCTTTCTCTCAGAAGGATCTCGTGGCTGAGGCTGTGGACGCTGGTGTGATGGCATATCTCGTGAAGCCGTTCGTGCCGGGCAAGCTGTTCCCGACCATCGAGGTCGCCATGCAGCGCTGGCAGCAGATGGTCGCCCTGCGCGGCCGTCTGTCCGGCATCTCCCCGGAGCAGACCGCTGCCGAGGGATCCGACGAAGAGGTCGCCAAGCTGCGCGAGCAGGTCGAGGACCTCAAGGGCCGTCTGGAGTCCCGCAAGCACGTGGACCGCGCCAAGGGCCTGCTCATGGAGCACA
>CAYVHC010000144.1:0-2651 GCA_964451025.1 uncultured Bifidobacteriaceae bacterium | reverse complement strand
GGCGACCCGAACTACAACAGTCTCAAGGTCATCCGCTACCCGAAGAACCACAAACAGTATCCGGGCAAGCTCGCCCGCGGTTCGGTCGGCTACTTCATCGACTCGCACAAGCCGGCCGTCCCGGTCGAAATCGTGATCCCGCCCAAACTGCTCAAACAGATCTCGACGACCGCGACGGATGTCATCGCCCGCGAACAGGCGAAACAGCAAACCCCAAAGGAGGCACAACAGTGAGCTATCAGGATGTGTTCGGATTCCCCGCCGACGATTACGGGGACGCCATGGAGGAACCGGCCATGCCGGTGGTGCCGCCATTGGACCCGCCGACCCCCATCGGCCATGATGATACGGGGTCGGAGGCCGCGCAACCCGCAGGCGGTGACACCCCAACCCCCGTCGACACCGGCGTGGGCGGCCAGCCGGCACCACTCCTGTACACGGGATTCAGCAGCGGCAAACCCCTGCTCATCGAACGGCCGAGCCGCTACCTGCAACGCATCCGCGGCGGCATCGCATCCCTCGTCATCCCCCCGGCAGACGACCCGCAAGGCGGCATCGACGCGCGGGTGCTCTGCTCCCCCATCATGAGTCTGCCCTACCCCATCCTGTACGGGGACGAACAGTTCCCCGACGAGGAAGCGACACGATACCCGCTGTTCCACGCGCCGGCGAACCACCCGTATGAACCCGGCGAACCCATCGACGTGTACGCGCTGACCGTCATCCTGTGCATGACCGTGACCGACCTCATCCACGAGGACGGCGGCGACCTGCTCGCCTACCCGTGCCCCGAACCGTACACGATTCCGTACAGCGTGTGGGACGAGGCCGCCCAATGGGTGCGGGCGCACGCCCCGCAACTCGCCGCATTGAACTTGGGTCGCGCCCTCGGGTTCGCCATGCTCAACCCGGACGCCGAACGCGAGGCGTTGACGACCCTGTTCCGCGTGTGGGACGTGCGCATGACCGGCGATGAGATCATCGGCGACGCTCAGGACGCGGCCGAACAGCTCGCCGACGTATGGCCGTTCGACGGGTTCAGCCCGTTCTCGGAACAGTAAGACAACCAGCCGGCGGGAGGCAGAACCCCAAGGAGGCATCATGGGCAGGCATAAGACGCTCGCCGTCATCATCGGCATGGGCATCATCTTCTCCATGCTGGTCAGCGGCGTGCAAACCGCCATCATCACCAGCCTCACATCGACCACCGCCTCATCCGACGATGATTGCAAGAATGACACGAAAACCGTCAGCGACACGTCCGACGCGACGGTCAGCGCAGCCGACGCGGCACGGTTCCGCAACAACAAGGACGCCGTGGTCGCCGCCCGCGTCCTCCTGTACGGTGATTACGGGGCCGACATGAAAGGGCTGGTGTTCACGCCGATCATGGTCGCCGGCCTGTTCGGCAACTGGGAACGTGAATCGAACATCACGTTCGACAGCATGGAAAGCACCGGCAAGAAACACGCCACCAACGATGAGGCGCGAGCCTACGCGGAGTCCGGTCCTCGCGGCCTCGGCATCGTCCAATGGACGTGGTGCGCTTCGAGCGGCAAGGGGAATCGCGCGTGTGGGCTCGTCGACCGTGCGGACGGCCTGCACAAGGCGTGGTATCTGCCGGAAGTGCAGATGCAGTACATGATCGACGAAATGGCCGCCGGCGGCGGCTATCATGACGTGTATGCCGCGTTGGCGAAGGCTCCCAACGAGCAGGCCGCGTCCGACATCGTCATGAAACGGTACGAGATCCCGAAATACCCGGCCATCGAAGGGCCGGCCCGCCGGCAGGACGCGACCGAACTGCTGCCCCTCATCAAGCAAATCACCAAAGCCGACGGGAGTGCCGGCACGCCGGCCACCACCGTCCCGGACACCGCGACCGGGGGCACGGGGACAGCCGGCTCGGGGACGGACACAGCCACGGACAGCAGCGACGGGTGCAAAACCCAGACGGCCAGCGACACCGATACGCCCGCCGGGACGGTGCAACCCGGTTCCGCATCCCCGGTGAGCGCCGCCCAATTGCAGGAGTGGATGAATCAGGACAAGGGGTCGCTTCCCTCCGGCTTCAACCTTAACCATGCGACCGGCGACAGCGGGAACGCCTACAGTTTCAGCCAATGCACATGGTGGGTGTATATCCGCCGCCACCAGTTGGGACTGCCGGTCGGCTCATATCTCGGCAACGGCGGGCAGTGGGCCGACAGCGCCCGCAAGCTCGGCTACTGGGTCGACAAGACGGCGCGGCATCCGGGTGACATCATCGTGTTCCACCCCGGACTGTATCAGAGCAGCGCCGTGTACGGGCATGTCGCCATCGTGGAGAAAATCAACGCGGACGGGTCGATCACCACATCCGAATGCGGTTCACGCTACAACGGGAAACCGTTCACGCGCACATTCTCGAAAGCGCAGCAGCAGCCGTTCCAGTTCATTCACTACTAGACGGCAGGCCCAACGCTAGAATCGGTTGGAGGACCGGAGGAAAGAACCATGCGAGACAAGAAGAAAATCATCATCACCGTCATCACAGCCACCGTCGTCATCGGGCTCGCCGTCGCATGGTGCACGTGGCGGCAAACCGTCACCCGGAAAACCACCGCCAAACCCTCGGCCACAGCCAGCGTTTCCGCCAGCAGTCGGCCACG
>CAYVHC010000143.1:0-2665 GCA_964451025.1 uncultured Bifidobacteriaceae bacterium | reverse complement strand
AGACCTGATATACCACCGCTTGATGCCACCATGCTGCCGCGGCACGATCCGAGGCTTCGGGCCCCTGCGGATTCTGCTGGCTGATGCGATTGGCCATGACGCTCTCCTCTCTGCTTGCACGCCGGAACCCGGACGAGCGGCGGCGCCCGTCGGATGACAGCGGTTTCATGTACCAGATGCCGGTAAAGCATCTGGCGATTCCCAGTATTTCTGTCGTATTGTCGCGTGATTCCAGCGAAGTTCGTCGCAACGACCTTGCCGTAAACCATGGCTGTTGTGGTAAGTAAATGATAGCGCTTACATACATGCCGCACAAATGCTCAGGATTCTTCCGCGTGTTGCCATGTTTTCCAACGGTTTCGATACTATGGAAGCGGTCAACAAGCAAGGAGCACCATGGCAAGGGCGACAATCAGCGACGTAGCGGCAGCGGCAGGCGTGTCGCAAGCCACCGTATCCCGCGCACTCAGGGGCAGCGCGAACGTAAGCCCCGCGACACGGGCAAAAGTCGAACGGGCGGCAGAAGCCTTGAACTTCACCCTGTCGAAAAGCGCGTCAACCCTCGCCTCCGGCCGGACCATGCGCGTGCTGCTGCTCGTCTCCGGGCAGCTGAACACCTGGTTCAACGCGTCCGTGCTGCAAGGCGTCTACGATGTCCTCGCCCCTGAAGGCTACGACACCATACCGGCTTTCGTCATGAACCGCGAGCAGCTCGACCGCTTCTTCCGCGACCTGCCGCGCGACCGCAACGCCGACGCGATCATCATCACATCCTTTGAATTCAACACCGCGTTGCACGACCAGCTTTCCGCGCTCGGCATGCCGGTAGTCGGCCTGAACTCGCCGTCAACCGCCGGATTCGACGCCTCCATCGGCATCGACAACGCCGCCGCCATCACCTCGGGCGTGCAGCTGCTGCGTTCGCTCGGCCACCGTCGCATCGCCTTCGTGCACGACTACATTCCCCACGACATGGTCTACGGCACTTCGACGCGCGTGGCCGCGTTCACGACAGCCGCCGAGCAAGCCGGGTATGACGACGATGACATCGTGATGATCGGGGCCGATCAGCACGACCCCGCCCGGACGACACTGGAGGCGACCGCCGCCGACATCGTGGCGCGACTACTCTCATGCCCGCAGCACCCGACCGGCATCATGGGCGAAACCGACGAGTTCACGGCCACGGTGTACAAGGAGCTGCGACGGCAGCATCTGGCGGCGCCGCGCGACTTTTCCATCATGGGCTTCGACGACGCGCCAGTCTCGCGCACCCTCGACCTGACTACATTGCACCAGAATCCGGTCGAACTCGGCAATGCGGCCGCCCGCAAAGTCCTGGCACTGCTACGCGGCGAGGACGTCGCGCGCACGCATGAACTTGTGCCGGCGACCCTGGTACTGCGCGAAACCACCGGCCGCGCGGCGAGCGGGCGGTAGGCGCGGGCGGGGTTGCGGACGCAGGGCGCGCGGGACGGCAGGCCGTAGGTGCGGGCGCGCAGGACGCAGGAACGCAGGAGTAAGCGGGGCGTGGGACGGCAGGCCGGCGAACGTCACACAGCGGACGCCGCAATCAGCCCTACCGTATCCGCGGCATGCGTATGTCCCGACATACGCAACCCGACAGACCTGGCTCCCCAACCATCCACCACGCCATCAATCCGCACGCCGCGTATGCCCAGACATACGCAACCCGACAGAACCGCAGACGATACGAGTCGGACCCACACCGTCCGCATCAATCCGCGTGTCGCGACATACACAACACAACAGATCGACCAACCCAAACCGATTAGGCCCGCAACAGGCTCATCTCGCGCATGCCCAGACATACGCAACCCGACAAACCTGACTCCCCGACCATCCACCACGCAATCAATCCGCACGCCGCGTATGCCACGACGTACACAACCCGACAAACCCGGCCAATCACAGATCTTCTCTGCCCGACAATACCTGCGTCACGCATGTCACGACATACACAACCCGACAAACCGGCAAGAGATACGAGCCGACACCACATCACCCGCCGGGTTGCGCATGTTCGGGCATACACAACCCGACTAGTCGACGAGCGAAAGGGAACGGTCACACATCATCTGCGCCAACCCGCACGCCCGGGTACACACAACGCGACAGACCGGACTGTGCGAGGATTCACTCACACACTACCGGATTAGACGGCCCGGACCGGGATATCGAGGGTCGTCAAGAGCCACCGTGCGAGGACCCACTCGCACAACGCCGGGTCGACCACGAAATCGCCGATTCCAACCGCCACAGACCGCAGGAATGTGAGAATCCACTCACACAACGAGGACCGAGTGGGCCCGAATGACTGCGCCGAACATTGCCAAGCGCCACCGTGTGAGGATTCACTCACACACTGCCAGGTCAGGCGGCACGGACCGAAATACCGAGCGATGCAAAGGGGCGTTGTGTGAGAATTCACTCACACAACGACGGCCGGACGGCCTGGATTGGGATACCGAACGTCGAGAAGGGCCGCCGTGTGAGGATTGACTCACAAAGTCACCGGCCTGACCACGGAATCACCGACCCCAGCCATCACAGACCGCAGGAATGTGAGGATTCCCTCACACAACGGAGCTCGAGCAACCCCAAGTCAAGGTTCCGGGCACTGCCGAGGGTCGTTGTGTGAGGA
>CAYVHC010000142.1:0-2681 GCA_964451025.1 uncultured Bifidobacteriaceae bacterium | reverse complement strand
AACATGAACTGTTCGGCGTGTTGTTCGCATGCGCCGGATATGTGGATGTTCTCCTGCACGGCATCCAGGGCTGGCGGCGCGGCGAACAGGTCGAGCGTCCGTGCCCTGTCTCGAACGCGGGAGACAAGGGATTGCGCAGCGGCGCCAAGAATATAGCGCTTAAGTCGGTATCGCTGTTGGGGTGTCAGCCATTCCGCTGGTTCGTCCGAGATGAGGAACAGCGCGCCCATGGCAACCTTGGGGGAGAAAGGGCGACCCGGGTGCCCCTGTATACGGCGGTACCGGTTCAGCGACTGGGCGCGAATGAGAATCGTGCGTCCGACGCGCACGGAATGCAGGTCGCCTGACGCGACCAAGGCCTGGACGCGCCGAATGCTGATGCCGAGTTTTCCCGCTGTTTCCTTCGTAGTGAGCAAGCGGCCTTCATTCATGATTGCCATAGTGCTGATTATAGTCAAAACTATTCGCGAATACGTATAGTTTTAACTATCGCTGCCCCCGGAGTCCATCGCCTGCGATGGATATGATGGTGGATAATTGCCCGCAGAACCAGGAGAAAGGCGATTATGGACACGCTCACGGCCGAGAAGGTCCGCAACCAGGTTTTCAAGCTCACCTTTTTCAACGAGGGGTATAGGATCGATGACGTCGATTCCCTGCTTGACCGGATCGCCGAGTCGCTTGCGGCATGGGAGACGCACCACCCCGAGAACGTGACGGTGACCTCTGACATGCTTGTACCCTCCCAGCTGCCGGTCGCGCGCTTCAGGGAGACGTACAAGAAGGACGGTGTCGACGCGTTCATAGAAGAAGCCAGGGATACGCTGGCGTTTTATGAAAACTACCGATATCGCTGATGGAACGGGCCGAGGGCGGGGCTTGGCCGGTCGTCTGCTGCGCCGTATGGCGCCGTGGCCCTCGGCGTGGGATGCCCGCAGCAGCATCGGCATCCCCTTGCGTCCGGCTTGGGACGGGAAAGCATGCCTTGCTGCCGAGCGGCTCGGCGGCTCGGCGACGTAGGATGCAAGGGCCTCAAAACGATGCTGCGTTCCTTGGGGCATTTCCGGCTGTTCGGTGGCGGACTGTCCGGGGCCGAACGTCATGCCCGGCATGCCGTATTTCGCTATTTGCGCAGCAAAATGCGGGGGGGGGGTATCCCCAATGCTTAAGTGGCCGACGGAACGGCCCGTTTTGACGATGTTAAGGCAAACGTTTGACATCGTGTAATCCTTGATGCCTCACCAGTGAGATGAAACACCGGGGGGTGCGGTGAGGGGACCACGGCCCGGGGGCCAATACACTTGTTTGGAAAAACAAGCAGAGGGGGTCGTGATGGAGAGACAACCGTCTGTAGTTTCCAGGCTTACTTCACAAGCGGAACCGGTTGCTTCTTTGACCTTCATTCTGCGGAGGGCAGGTGAGATGAGTGGCGGAAAATTCACTACGAAAGAGCGGGCGTATCTAGCAAGCCTGCCGGCTGTGAAAAGCGTGAGCGCGTCTCATATACGCTATGCCGACCAATTCCGCGTCGAGGTCATGTGCCGGTACAATGCCGGCGAATCCCCCTCGGACATTTTCCGCGAAGCCGGTCTGGACCCCAAGCTGATCGGCTACAAGCGCATCGAGCGGTGCATCGCGCGGTGGAAGAAACAGCAGGAACGCGAAGAGCGCAATGGGAAGCAGCCCCAGCGATACCTGCAGGACATCGACGAGCTGCAGGATGGTAGCCTGACGCAGGATGATTCCGGGGAAACGAAGAGCGATGATGCTTCACAGGACCCGATATCGAAACTTGCGCGGGCACAACTGGCCATCAGCAAGCGCGACCTGCTGATTGCCAGGCAGGCGTTGCGCATCGATGAGCTGGAACGGGTATTACGCAAATTCGTCCGATGACAGGCCGTGACGGATCCATGCAGGCATGGGAGATGAACTGTGGCTGGTAGGCATGCGCGGCCGGCCCATGGCCGGCGTGCGCCAATCGCCCCGGCCGCATCGACGTACGCAAGGGCGTCGTCTTTCGAACAGATTCTTGACATCTCCGGGCAGATGCGTTCCATCCGGCGTGACAACGCCAGGTGGGCGGTCACCCGTGTGATGGCCGGGTTGCTGATCATCGCGTCGATATGCATTGTGGGTTCCCGACACTCATGCAATACCGGTCGGCGAGAGAACTGTCGCGCATCTCGGACCAGTCCGCGATGACAGTCGCAGGCTGGCCGTACCCGAAGGCGGATGACGCGCTTGCCGCAGCCCGGGCATACAACAAGCGTCTTGCGACATCCGGGCAGCCGATCCTCGGCGAGGCCAAGGACCCGTTCTCATCGGCGACGGGCGCCTCGCAGGCGGGCGGCTCCGACAGCGCAAGCTCGAACGACAAGGAATACCAGGGATTGTTGGATACCGGTGCGGGAGTCATGGGAACGATCCGGATTCCCAAGATCTCGGTAGAACTGCCGATCTACCACGGCACCTCCCAGTCGGCGCTGGCTTCAGGGGCCGGCCATCTTTACGGCAGCAGCCTGCCCGTGGGAGGCGACGGCACGCATGCCGTCATCACCGGGCATCGTGGCCTGCCCGGGGCGGCCATGTTCACCCGGCTCGACGAACTGCGGCCCGGCGACTACTTCTACATCGAGGTGATGGGGCGCACCCTGGGCTACAAAGTCGACCGTATCGCC
>CAYVHC010000141.1:0-2733 GCA_964451025.1 uncultured Bifidobacteriaceae bacterium | reverse complement strand
TCGACCTTGGGTTTCTGCGCTTCAAGCTGGGCGGCTTGACGCGTGTTCTCTTCCTTCACGTCCTTGTACTTTTGCAGGATGCCGATCATGACATCCGGATTGTCGAGGATGCGGTCGACGGTGTCGGGCGTGGCGTACATGCCCGTCTTGCGGATCGCGGGAAGGACGTCGTGGGTGACCCAACGCTGGAATGAGACGACGAACTGCTTCTTGTGCTTGTCTTTGACCCATGAGGACCGGCGTTGCATGATTGCCCGGTAAAGGCCAGACTCATTGACGACGCTCATTTTCTGGTCTCCGCCAAGGGTACCCAGATTTTGGGTACCCTTTTCATCGTCGTCGAGCGATCGTGTCATCTTTTCCGCGTCACGGTACTCAAGAATCTTGGCAAGGTCGGATGCAACGAACCACGGTTCCCCGCTTTCATCGGTGACGACCCGCACAGTGTTCCCCTTGAAGTCGAAAACGGAGGGCGTATTGCCGGAAGCGGACTGGATAGTAATACTGGTATTATCAGTGTTGGCCATGGAAAATTTCCCTTTCTATCGGCCGCGCCCCTTGCGGAGTTCGAGTCCGCTTGGGGCATTTTTATTTTTGTTTGCAAGACGCAACTATAGCACGCGCAATAGAGCATTCCTAATCGCCAGTAGAGTGTTATATCGGCATCGTGCATAACGTGGCATGACCTGTAGTTTCTTCATTCTTCTGATTTCCTCTTTTGCTATATCGGTATTGTCGGCATTGTCTCCCCTCGCCCGATACAGCGTCAGTCCGTCGTTTTTGTTCGCTCGTGTTTATCGATGTTCCGTCGATGCTGACAAAAGGAAGGGGGGCCGCAACCCGCGACCCCCGTCAATGGTTTCAGTCGATGTATCCGGCTGGTGTGATGTTCGCGCCGTTCAACGTGACGACGCCTTCCTTGACCGCGTATTCGCGGGTCTTGGAGTGCAGTTCGACGACGATGACGTGGTCGCCGTCGTGGACGATTGGCGTGTTCGCCCATTCGGCGTCATCGACGACGTCCTCGTATCCGAAGTCGGCGTAGATGCCGAACCCGTGGGTGAACAGGTCGTAGGCGTGTCCTTTGTCGCTACTGTCGCTGTAGGTTGCGAGTGTGGCGTGGTCGTAGTAGGTCTCGCCTTTGTATCGCGGGTTGGTGTATTGGCGGGCGACGCGGATTTTGCTTCCGTAGATCCCCCAGAATGTTTCGTCACCGGGGAGCATGTAGTCCTTGTTGTCGAGGTCGATGGTGACGACTGGCTTGCCTGACATGTTGATTGCCATGGCGATGTTGTGGCGTCCTGTGATGGCTTTCATTTTGGGTTCCTTTCCTTTGTGGACGATTCCAGTATAGGAGGTATGAGGCTGGTTCTAAAATCGCCGGGGAAGGAGGCTTTCCCTGTGGTTGTTGTGTGCCTGTTTTCGGGATGGGAGTAGGCCTCACCCGCCACATCTTGCAGTCGTGCCCAGTATAACGTATAATGGGGACAAGACAACAAAAAACGACACGCCCGACCACAAGGAAGGGAGCACACAAACCAAGGAGAAACAAAAATGCTGGAACTCATCGGATTCATCATCCTCGTCATCCTCGCACTGCTGTTCATCGGATTCGTCGCATTCGAACTGAGCCCGACAGGCGACAAGCTCAACGTCATCATCAACTGGATCTTCAACTACGGGATCCCGAACCTCGAATGGCTCATCGAGCTGCTCATCCCCATCAGCATCATCATCGGCGGCATCATCCACATGTACGCCAACGAACGCAAACACGGGCTCGACGACCTCGGCCCGTTCAAATACGGCATCCTCATCCTCAGCCAACTGCCGTTCGTGTTCGTGATCGGCGGCACCGGCCCCGGACGCGAGACCCCCAACGACCTGAACACCGGGCTCGGGGCTATCATCACCGCAGTAGTGGCGATCATCGGCATCGGCATCCTCGTCCTGCACTACGTCCGCGCGTTCGCCCATGAATCCCCGGAAGACAAGAGGCAGCGCCTCATCAAAGAGGCGCGCGAATACAGGGCCAGCGAGGCCGCACGCCAGCGTAAACACGACGCACGCCAGCGTGCCCGCGCCGCGCGCAAGGCGAACCGGCGCTGAACCCGGTTCCCGGAACCGTCCCGCCCGCACGCCCCGCCGCGATTAGGCTCGGACGTATGCACGCTAAAAGCAACATCGCCAAACCGGTCCTCATCCTCGTCCGCGCCGCCGGGCTCGCATCCCTCGCAGGCGTCGCCTACATCACCGTCAAGGCCGACCGTTGGCTGCACGCCGCCTACCCGGTCAAACCCGGCCCCGGCACGCACTTGGAGTATGCAACCCGGCTCACGCACGCGCTCGGCCAGAACATGAGGTTGCAGGCGGAGGACATGCGGCAGAAGAAACAACTCGAACTCGACTCCGCATGGGACTGAACCCGGTTCCCGGTATGGCGTGATATTGGATTCCCCCGCAAACTAGACTGGGGGTCATGTCCACACGAAACAGCAGAGGCAGAAGAAACCAGCAGAAGCCCATCCCATCCATCATCTGGACAATCCTCTGCTGCCTGCCCGGCCTGCCCGCATGGAACTACGGGTACCCCATGTTCCCGTTCCTGTGGCTCGGCCTGCTCATCGGCGGGGCGACCGCCCAATACCCGATGGCGAAGTCCGGGCGTCGCACCGACCCGCCCGAACCCGGTGCTCTGGAACGGTACAAGCGGTGGAAAGACCTGCAAGCCGG
>CAYVHC010000140.1:0-2741 GCA_964451025.1 uncultured Bifidobacteriaceae bacterium | reverse complement strand
AATGATTGCAATTATTACGTCCGAGTCGATCAAGGCACGTTGCGCGATACGTCAAATACCGCCGTCAATGGTATGGAGTTGACCGTAAATTATAACCAGCCTTACGCGGCACGGGTGTATTTTACGGGCAACCCTTCTCACGCCGTCAACCCGAATGCATCACTCCAATGGTGTCACAAGGCACAGGCCGCCCGTGGGAAAGTGTGGGAACAAATCTTACAGAAGGGAATGAATGACGGATGATTCTAAACGACATTTTGCTTTCCGTAATTGCGCTGGCGCAGCAGGAAAGCCTTTTCGCGCCGATCACCGTCGGCGCCCTTCCGGCTGATAACGGATTGTGCATGACCATCGGCTCCGGCAGTGATGGCGAAATCTACCGCAACGCGTCGGCGTATTCCACGCTGACCATCGTCTTTAACGGCAAACACAAGGATCAAAGCACGTTATTGGACACGTTAGGCCGCGTCCATAAACGGCTCACGACAAATTGGAATTATCCGCAGACGGATGAATTCCAAATTACCGCAATCGAAACCGACGCTGCGCCGGCGTACCTTGACAGGGATGATTCTGGCGAATGGCTGTACGGTTCTTCTTTGCGTATTAACTACTACAGGAGGTAAAAAATGGCTGAAAACTTTATGCTTGTTTCCCATGCGATTCAGGCCGAAATTGACACCACGCCGAACGGTTCCACCCGCACTTGGGTAATCTTTGGCAACGGTATTGAGAACTTCGCCGAAGCGCTGAACGAAGTAGTACAGCAGTATTTCTTCTTCGCTGACCACGGCTTCGCCCGCAACTACGTTACCGGTCTCGCGCCCGCTTATACCTGTTCCGGCCGCCGTATCATTGGCGACGCCGCACAGGATTATATATTCAACGCCGCGCGCAAGTTCGGCCTCATGGTCGAACGTAACACCAATTTCCGCATCAGCATTGGGCAGGCTGACGGTTCCGTGATGCAGATCACCGCCGGCGTCACCATCGCCAACATGAGCGACCTTGGCGGCGCTACTACCGACGGCTCTGCCGTATCTTTCGAGGTACGCATCAACGGTAAGCCCGTTGTAGAAACCGTCATTCCCGGCAGCGCTCTCACCGTCGCTGTTGACGGCGGTACTGTGACCGTCACTCCCGCTCAGCCCACCGCAGGTTGCAAGTACGTCATCGCATACGGCACTCCCGCGCCTGTGGCTGACGTTGGCGACATCATCACCGGCTGGAACGATTTCAACGCGGAAACCGATTACACCTTCCCCACCGGCGCGACTGTCGTCGTGGCGGAAATCGCGGTTTCCACCAACGTTGTTACGGCCGTCGGTCAGGCTACTGTATCTTAAACAACAACATGGAGGCATCTTAAACGGATGCCTCCTTTTCTTTTAATTGGAAGGGAGAAGAAGAAAATGTACAAGATTACGCGCAAGACCACCGATAAACCCATGCAGTTTATGCTTGGTGACACTGTAGTAGAATTCAAGCTGCCGAATGAAACGGCCGTTGCCCGGTTCAAAGAACTGCAAGGCGAACTGGCCGCACTGCATCAGCAGAAGGACGACCCCGCTATCGTTGAGAAAATCGGGGAATGCATCATCAAACTTATGCGCCTTTTCTTCGGCGACGAAGTAACCGAAACCATGCTTGTATTTTTTGACGGGAATTACGTTGAAATGATCGAGCAGATGTTCCCCTATATCAACAAGGTTATCATCCCCGAAATCAAGAAGCGCAGTAAAGCCCGCGCAAAAGCGATGAAGCGCAGAAAATGAAACAGACTTTATACCGTTCCCTCCCGTGGCATGTAGACGTCAACGGGAGGCGGTTTCGTATTACGCCCTATTTCGACCGCGTCCTCCGTGTTTTCGACATATGGGCAGACCCAAATATATTGGACGAAGATAAGCTGGCCGCCGCGTCACGCTTGCTTGTTCGTGGCCGCCCGAACATGGACGCATTAAATGCGGTGTTTGCGTTGCTGTTTGAACAGCACGACAGCACCGACGACAAAAAGACATTCGATTTTTTGCAGGATTCCGGGCGCATTTACGCGGCATTTGTACAGGCATACGGTATCGACCTGTTCAAAATGCAAGGAAAGCTGCATTGGTGGCAGTTTATTCAGCTATTCAATGCGCTTCCGGATAACACCCGTATGGCGCAAGTTATTTCGATTCGCGCGCGGGAAATCCCCGCACCGACGAAATACAACGCGGCGGAAATTGAAAATCTGCACAAACTCAAAGCGGCCGTAGCGCTGGAAATGACGCAGGAAGAACGCGAAAAGCGTTTACAGGCGTCGTTGGCGCGAATGGCCGAAAAACTCTATCAAATGGCAAAGGAATGATGAATTATGGCGGATGTTGGCGGCGTAAAATATAAGATTTCCGGCGACAATAGTCAGTTTAACGCGGATATCAATCAAACCAAATCGATTGCGACCGGTGCGGCGTCTGCCATTGGCGCGGCGTTCAAGGCTGCCGCGGCAACTGCCGGCGCGGCCGTTGGCGTGGTACTGAAAACGGGCATTGATTATAACGCTTCGATGGAGCAGAAAACCGTTGCCCTTACTACCGCATTGGGCGACGAGGCCGCGGCGCTGGAAACCATTGCACAGATTCAAAAGGACGCCGCCGTAACGCCTTTTGATGTGGATGGATTGACGCAAGCCGGATATCCGCGACCGGTTCCGGCCGGAACTGCACCGGCTGTTTCACGAGATTTTCGATGCAAATGAT
>CAYVHC010000139.1:0-2745 GCA_964451025.1 uncultured Bifidobacteriaceae bacterium | reverse complement strand
CGTTGACGACGCCTCCCACCGCTGATCCGAGCGCGATGCCGATATTGAACGACATGGAGTTCAGTGACGCTGCAAGGTTCATGGATCCCGGATGCGCCTGCGCCGCGACATCCATGTACAGCACCTGGGACGAGGAGTTCTGCAGGTACATGAACAGGCCGAGCATGATGAGCAGCAATGCCCCGGCGACCGGCAGGAGCCCGGCGAACGCCAGCAGGCACAGCAGCACTGCATGGATGAGGTAGACCGGACGCATCCGCGCCAGCGGCGCCACGCCGGTCCCCCGGTTGGCAAGCCGCCCGCTGTACAGGTTGCTGCACAGGCATGCGGCGCCGAACACCATGAGTCCGATACTGACGAACCGTTGTGGAATCCCGATATCGTCGCGCATGATCGGCGTGAGATACGTGTAGAACACGTAGCTGGCAGCCGCACCGAACAGCACCGCGAACACGCCCAGACGGATGCGACGGTCGGCGAACAGGCGGAATTGCGGCAGGAAGCCGATGGTCATCGGATGGCTGTTGCGCGGCAGTACCGCGACCATCGCCATCATGAGGATGACAGTCAGGGCGACGATCAGCACGAATGCCGCACGCCATCCGAAGGTCTCCGCGACCCACGTGCCCACAGGCACGCCGACGACCGAGGCGATCGAAAAGCCGGAGAACACCCAGGCGATGAACCGCGTGCGATTCGCGGCGCTGGATACGTCCGGCGCGTACGTCATGGACACGGCGACTGTGGTACCGGCCACGAGGGCGATCATGATGCGTGCCACGAGCAGCACCGGATAGTTCGGCGCGACCATGCACAGGATATTGCCGGCGAGGAACACCGCAACCAATGTCATATGCGTGGCGAAACGCGGGAAGCGTGCGGACAGCGCCGAGCCGATCGGCGTGGCCGGGGCGTAGGCGACCGCGAACAGGGAGACGAGGTTGCCCACGGTGACTTCGCTCACGCGCAGTCCGCGCGCGATCTGCGGGAGAATCCCGACCATGATGAACTCGCTGAGCCCCAGCATGAAGCTCAACGCGACCAAGGTGACGACCGCCGGCGTGAAGAACCTGGTGTGGGTGGGCGTGTTCTTCGGATGCTGTTCGCGCGTATCGGTATCATCAGTCATATCCCGGGGCTCCTTCCGTGCGGCTGTGTGCCGCCCACCCTAGTGAACCACCGGGCGTGCCTGAATCCTCTTTCAGCGTGTCAATCGTGTGACGATCCTGCCGCTCCGCCCGCACCGGTTGCGCTCCCCATCCCGCCGATGTCATCGAGCCGCAGGAACCACCGGAGCCGCCCAAGACATCATCGGCACGAACCGCCGTAAAGACCCAAAGGCCGCAATATGGCCGTGCCCCGCTGCGATCGACGAATCGCAACGGGGCACGGTGGATGCTCAACAGCCCGAAGAATCACAGTCGCTGCAGATACTTGCCGAGCTCGTACGGCGTCACCTGACGGCGGTACTCCTCCCACTCCCGGTGCTTGTTGCGCAGGAAGTACTCGAAGGCGTGCTCACCCAAGACACCGGCCACGAAGTCGGACTTCTCCATGATCTTGAGCGCCTCGTCCAGCGATTCGGGCAACGGCTGGATGCCCATCGCCTTGCGTTCGGCGTCGGTAAGCTCCCACACGTCGTCGCTGGTCGGCTCGCCCAGGGTCATCTGCTGTTCGATGCCGTCAAGACCTGCGGCCAGCAGCACAGAGAATGCGAGATACGGGTTCACGGCCGGGTCGAGCGCGCGGAACTCCATACGCGCGGAATTGCCCTTGCCTGGCTTGTACTGCGGGATGCGCAGCAGCGCGGACCGGTTGTTGTGGCCCCAGCAGATGTAGCTCGGCGCCTCGGCGCCGCCCCACAGGCGCTTGTACGAGTTGACGTACTGGTCGGTGACCGCGCAGATTTCCGCCGCATGGTAGAGGATGCCGGCGGCGAACTGGCGGGCGATCAGCGACATGTTGAACTCCTGGCCAGCCTCGTAGAAGGCGTTGGAATCGCCTTCGAACAGGCTCAGGTGCGTGTGCATGCCGGAACCCGGCTGGTCGGCGAGCGGCTTGGGCATGAAGCTCGCGTGGATGCCGCGTTCGAGGGAGATCTCCTTGACCACCGTGCGGAAGGTCATGATGTTGTCCGCGGTGGTCAGCGCGTCAGCGTATCGCAGGTCGATCTCGTTCTGGCCGGGGCCGGCCTCATGATGCGAGTATTCGACGGAGATGCCCATCTGCTCGAGCATGTTGACGGTCGCACGGCGGAAGTCCATCCCCGGGCTGCGCGGCACGTGGTCGAAGTACCCGCCTTCGTCGATGGGCGTGGGGGCCTTGGACCAGTCTTCCTGGTTCTCGAACAGGTAGAACTCGATCTCCGGGTGCACGTAGAAGGTGAAGCCCTTCTCTTTGGCTTTGGCGAGCGCCTGCTTGAGCACGTGCCGCGGATCGCCGAGCGACGGTTCGCCGTCCGGGGTGAGGATGTCGCAGAACATGCGTGCGGTGCCTTGCGGGCCGCCACGCCACGGCAGAATCTGGAAGGTGGACGGATCAGGTTTGACGATCATGTCGTCCTCGGAAACACGCGTCATGCCTTCAATCGACGAACCGTCGAAACCAAGCCCTTCCTCGAACGCCGCTTCGAGTTCGGCGGGAGCGATGGCCACTGATTTCAGTGTTCCCAATACATCCGTAAACCAAAGTCGGATGAAGCGCACGTCTCGTTCTTCAACCGTGCGCAGGGCGAACTCTTGCTGT
>CAYVHC010000138.1:0-2775 GCA_964451025.1 uncultured Bifidobacteriaceae bacterium | reverse complement strand
CCTACTCAGGCGCAGTTCCCCGGGCAGACGGCCGCACCAGTGTCCGCGCCCCTCAATCCGGTGGCGCGGTTCGGCAACACCGCCGCATTCAGCCACGTCACGCCGAGCGCGCCGAATCCACGACGCGAGAAGCGCAGGTTCATCATCCTGCTCATCGTCATCGCGCTGCTGTGCGGTGTGGGCGGCGGCATCGGCGGGGCGGCCATCATGGAATCGTTCTCACGCCCGGACCCCGGCTCCTCCGGCAGCATGCAGACCGGCCGCGGCAGGTACGGCATGCCGGACGAGGACCAGTCATCCGGCTCCTCAACGCCGGATTCCACCGTTGGGGGCGACTCCATCACCGCGTGAGCGTCCGACCGTCATGAATGGGACGCGGACCCCGCCGCCGTGTCATCTCCATTCGCGGCATCACCGGGATGCGGTTTGGCTTCCGTCGTGCCACCAGGACCTGCGGCGGGGCCGGTCTGGGAATCCTGTGACCCCTGTGAACTCTGGGAACTCTGGGAATGCAGGATGGCACGCACCGCTTTCAGACGCCGCGACACCTCGCGTTCGTATCCGCGATCGCTGGGATCGTAATACTGGGTGCCACGCAGCTGCTCGGGCATGTATTCCTGCGGCGCGATCGCCTGCGGCCAGTCATGGGCGTAACGGTAGCCCTCATGGTTACCCCACTGCTTCATGAGCTTCGTGGGGGCGTTGCGCAGGTAGAGCGGCACGGACCCCACATTGCCGGCGTCGATGTCGGCGAGCGCCTGGTTGATCGCATTGTAGCTGGCGTTGGACTTGGGGGCGGTCGCCACGGCGATCGTCGCCTCGGCGAGGATGATGCGCGCTTCGGGCATGCCCACCATGTCGACGGCTTGGGCGGCGGCGACGGCGACCTGGAGGATCTGCGGCTCGGCCATGCCCACTTCCTCGCTGGCGGCGATCATGATGCGCCGCGCGATGAAACGGGGGTCCTCCCCTGCCCGCAGCATCTGCGCGAGGTAATGGATGGCGGCGTCCGGGTCGCTTCCCCGCATGGATTTGATGAAAGCGGAGATGACATCGTAATGCTGGTCGCCGTCCTTGTCGTAGCGCACGGCCGCCACGTCCATCACCGATGAGACCACGTCGGTGGTGACGAAGGGACGGCGGGCGCCTTTGCGCCGCGCCTTGTCGCCGGTGACCGCCCCCGCGGCGGCCTCGAGTATCGTGAGCGCCTTGCGCGCATCCCCGCCGGACAGGCGCACGATTTCGTCCATCGCGTCATCGTTGACGCGCACTTCGTCGGCGAGGCCCTGCGGGGCGTGCACGGCGCAATCGAGCACAGTGCGGATGTCGTCAGGCTCCAGGGCGTCGAGCTTGACGACGACGGAACGCGACAGGAGCGGCGAGATGACGGAGAAGCTGGGGTTTTCCGTGGTCGCCGCGATGAAGGTGACGTCGCGGTTCTCGACGCTGGGCAGCAGCGCGTCCTGCTGGGATTTGGAGAAACGGTGCACCTCGTCGATGAACAGCACCGTCTCCGTGCCTTCGGAGACGAGCCGGTCGTGGGCGCGTTTGAGCACATCGCGCACGTCCTTGACGCCGGAGGTCACGGCGGAAAGCTCCTCGAAGGCGCGTCCCGACTGACGCGCCACGATGTACGCGAGCGTGGTCTTGCCCACCCCGGGAGGGCCGAACAGGATGATGGACGTGGGCGCGGTGTATGAACCCGCATGCACGGGTTCGGCGACGCGCCGCAACGGGGAGCCCGGCACGAGGGCGCGCTCCTGCCCGACCACGTCGTCCAGCGTCTGGGGGCGCATGCGCACCGCCAAGGGACGGGTCATGGCATTGTCCGCCACATCGGACACATCGAAAAGATCCTGCATGCCTCCACCATAGCAACGTGCGGTGCGAGCCCCGCCGATGGCGCGCGGCCGCGCATCGCCGTGCTATTCAGCGCCCCGCCTCGGGTGCGGGGATACCGCGCCTTTCACTTCCACGCGCGGTTGAGCGAAGCGATGCCCATGGTGAGGGGCCTGCACTGCGGGTGGCGCAGGCCGGCCACGCGCATCATGTGAGCCACGCCGCGCCGCCCCGGCCACTGTTCGATCGTCTGCGTCAGGTACCGGTAGTCCGACGGATGCCCCGTGAGCAGTCCCCCGACAAGCGGCAGGACGACGGCATCATAGAGGCGATATGCGTTCGAGACAACAAGGCCGGCGGGCATATCGAAATCAAGCGTCACGATGGGGGCGCCCGGCTTGGCAACGCGGCGCATCTGGCGCAACGCCTCGACCGGGCTGGGCATGTTGCGCAGCCCATAGCAGCAGGTCACGGCGTCGAAACGATCGTCGGCGAAGCCCAGGTCGTTCGCGTCGCCGACGCAATAGACGACGGACCCGCGAGCGCCACCGGCGCGGGCGGCGACCACGTCGTGAGACGACTCGCATCGCTGTGCCTGGGCGATCATGCCTTCCGAGATGTCGCATCCGATGACGTTCGCGCCGAGCTGCGCGAGGGCGCGGCTGCTGGTCCCCGTGCCGCAGGCGACGTCGAGGACGCTCAGCCCCTTCAGCGGCAGGCTCCGATCGCCATCGCGGCCGTCATTGTCGTCGTCGCGCTTGTCGTCATAGCCGTTATCGCGACCGTCGCGGTCATCATCTGACCGCGGATGCGCCAACGGATGCGGATGCGCTAGGTCGGGGTCCCCGTCCAGGGATTCCACGACGGCGCGGGCGAAGGCTCGCGTCCATTGCCGGCTGAACCCCCAGGATGCAACGTCGTTGACGAGGTCGTAGC
>CAYVHC010000137.1:0-2805 GCA_964451025.1 uncultured Bifidobacteriaceae bacterium | reverse complement strand
GTTCATCGTGATGCCGGACGGCATGCCCGGCACCGGAACGGTGCCCCGGATGCGAGAACAACATTCAAACGGACTGAATTGCGTTCTTGCATTGCAAATGCTTGTCATGTGTGTTTATTTCAAAGATATGCTCTCATCCGTAAGGCACTGACCATCACAGGCTAGGGTATCAAATTAGGTATCACAGAAGCTGCGCCGGAAAGCGCAGCTTTTTTCATACCCACGACCCATCGGAAACATTGAGAACTCAACGGAGGCAGAAAGCGCATGAGGATGCAGTGGGGCACCGTGTTCCCCCGGAAGAACAGGGAGGGAAAGGTATCAAGTTGGGTGGCCCGGTACACGTCGCCGCTCGATCACAGCAAGAAGATCTCGAAGTCGTTCCCCATCGGACAGAAGGCGCTTGCCTACCAATGGCTCGAGGAGGAGCACGCCCTGGTCGACAGGGCCGAGATGGGACTGGTCCAGTGGACTCCGCCCAGCGAGAGGATCGAGAGGGAGCACGGCCCCACATTCGAGGAATACGCAAACCAGTGGATCCGCGAATACAGGCTCGCCGACGGACGCCGGGCCGAGGGGGCGACGCGGCGCAACCTCGAGGCGGATGTCTCGCACCTCATCCGCGCCTTCGGCAGCATGGAGATCGGCAAGATCAGGCGCAAGGACCTGCGCGACTGGTACGACGCGGAGCACCCCGAAGGCCCTCACTCCTTCCACCGCCAGTGCGCGCGCATGAAGCGCATCCTCAAAGCCGCCGAGGACGGCAGCGTCGGCGAATGGGGCAAGCTCATCCAGAAATCCCCGTGGTCCTTCCGACTCCCGCCACTGCCAGAATCAGGCCGCGAAGACGTCGAGCCCGTCACACCGGTAGAACTGAAGAAGCTGTACCACGCCATGCCCTGCTACGACAGGCTCATCGTGTACATCGCGGCCGTCGTGGGCGGCCTGCGCATCGGAGAAGCATGCGCCTTGCGCAAAAGCGACATCGACCTCGACCGCCTCGAGATGCACGTCGCCCACTCGGTCAACAGGGGCAGCGACGACCTGGGGCCCAACGAACTGTGCCGCACCAAGACCAAGAAAAGCAACCGCGTCGTGCCCATCCCCGAGGTCATCGTCCCCTTCATCAGGGAGCACATCAGTCGCTGGTGCGACCCGGACGACCCCATGCTCTTCCAGGCGCGACGAGCCGACATCCTCTCCCCCACAACCGTGCAGCAGCAGTTCCGCGCCGCCCGCAAAGCCGCGGGACGCACCGACATCACCTTCCACACCCTCAGGGCCACCCACGCCACGATGCTCCTCATCTGCGGCGGAACCCTCCGCGAATGCATGGACGAGCTCGGTCACACGAGCGAACGCATCGCCATCCAGCACTACCAGCGCATCGTCCCGGAACACCGCCGCCAAGCCGTGGAAAGAATGGCCAAACGGATGATCGCATGACACGGGCGCGGAGAATGGCACCCGACCTCCCCCGCGGCCCTGCGGCGTGCCCGCGTTAATCGACGCCATTGATTCCCGCGCGGATACGGTTGTGGGGCGGAGCGCAACGCACCCCACCCCACAACCGCCATGTCGTAGACCTCGCCCGCCGCCCAGGGCAGGCACTCGAGCCGGAGGGGCCCAGCGAGAACAATATTCAGACGGACTGAATGCTGTTTGAGACCCAACGGAGGCAGGAAACGCATGAGGAGCACGCCCTGGTCGACAGGGCCGAGATGGGACTGGCCCGGTGGACTCCGCCCAGCGAGAGGAGGCGGGTTCTAGTGAACGTCGCAACACGGCAGATACAGCGACAGCCAGCTGGAACGAATGAATCCGACAAAGCCGCCGTTTCCGAGAGCGCCGATGCATTCCGCCCGCCCTCACGGCCCACAGGGCCGATCGACCGGACAGCCAAGAGGGAGAACCCTCTTGGAATCTCCCCGCCTGGGTGCCGCAGCAAGCTGCGGAACCCAGGAAACGGAGCGCCCTTCGGGCGCACAATCCATCTTTTTCTTTTTGCCCCGCCGCCGGAGTCGGCAAATTGTACCGTCAGCGAAGAACCTGTCAAATCCCGCCGCACACGACGCTACGCGTCGGAGCGTCGGTATTTGACAGAACCTCCGCTGACGGCTTCGCCTACGGTCAGGGGCGGCGGGGCAAAAAGAAAAAATGGGAAACAAGGGATGACCATGCCCATTTCGAGCCGCAAAGTGAACGAAAACCGCGACACGCCCGGACGAAAATTTCCTCTATTTTCCTTGAAAAACAGCCGTTTCGAGTTGACATCACGCCAAATCTGTTATACTATATAACTGTCATCAAGAGATGACACAGAGAACGAATCCAAAGGATTCAGAAAGAGAGTCACCATGACCATCAATTTCGACACCCCCGCCAACGGCAAGCTCTCCCGCGAGGACGTCGCCGCACTGAAGCAGCAGTTCCGCGACGCGCGTGCCAAGCATGGTTTCGTCACCACCGACACCGATTTCTTCGCCCCCGCCGTGCATGAGTGGATGGACGCCATCGAGAACGGCGGCACCCTCACCACCGACGCCGCCGCCCGCATTTTCGCCGGCACCCGCGTCACCCTCTCCATGCGCGACGCGATGCTCGTCGCCGTCCTGTCAGACGCGGACGAGGCCGACACCATGGAAATCGCGGGCAACCCCCACGACTCGAAGAGCGTGTGCTGCGTGTTCGACGCCCTGAACAAGGTGTTCCGCGACCCGTCCGCCCTCCCCGACACCACGAAGTGCGGGAACGCCCTCGACGCCATCGCCGACCTGCTTGGCAACGCCACGGAGGCATGCGACG
>CAYVHC010000136.1:0-2896 GCA_964451025.1 uncultured Bifidobacteriaceae bacterium | reverse complement strand
TGCGCAACATCACGCAGACCGGCGACCATATCGTGGCTTCCAAGCACATCTACGGTGGCACCTTCAACCTGCTTCGCCACACGCTTCCGCGTGACGGTGTGAACACCACCTTCGTCGAGCCGAGCGATCCGAAGAACTTCGAGGACGCTATCCAGGAGAACACGAAGCTCGTCTACATCGAGACCTTCGGCAACCCGAACGCTGACCTGGCCGACATCGAAGCCATCGCCGACATCGCCCACAAGCACAACCTGCCGCTCGTCGTTGACAACACCTTCGCCACCCCGTACCTGTTCCGCCCGCTGGAGCACGGCGCCGACATCGTGGTGGAATCCGCCACGAAGTTCATCGGCGGCCACGGCACCACCCTGGGCGGTGTGATCGTCGAAGGCGGCAAGTTCGACTGGGCCGCTGTTCCCGGCAAGTTCCCGACCCTGACCGAACCGGATCCCTCCTACCACAACCTCAACTTCTATGAGGCCCTCGGCCCGGTGGCCTTCGTGACCCGTGCCCGCGCCATCCTGCTGCGCGACACCGGCGCCACGCTGTCCCCGTTCGCCGCGTTCCTGCTCCTGCAGGGCACCGAGACGCTCTCCCTGCGCGTCGAGCGCCACGTGCAGAACGCTTTGAAGGTGGTCGAATACCTGCAGACCGTGCCGGAAGTCGAGTCCGTGAGCCACCCGGCCGTGCCGGGACGCCCCGACCATGATCTGTACGCGAAGTACTTCCCGAACGGCGGCGGCTCCATCTTCACCTTCGACATCAAGGGCGGCAAGGACGCGGCACGCGTCTTCATCAACAACCTGCACCTGTTCTCGCTGCTTGCGAACGTCGGCGACGCCAAGTCCCTCGTCGTGCACCCGGCGTCCACCACGCACTCCCAGGAATCCCCGGAGGAGCTTGAGGACCAGGGCATCCACCAGGGCACGATTCGTCTGTCCATCGGTCTCGAGAACATCGACGACATCATCGAGGACCTCGAGGGCGGCTTCAAGGCGCTGCGCGAATCCGGTCTCGCCAAGTAGGCCCTGGCAGGCGCCGGAGCACGGTAACAGTATTCCGACGCCTGCGTGTGTGCAATCGTGTGCATGGTGTGCCCGGTCTGTGCGAGCAGGCCGGGCACACCGGCGTTCACAGGAGCGATATATATTGAGTGACGGAAACCGCCGAAAGCCGTCTGAATTGACCCAACGAGAGGATTCGCCAGGCATTGCGGTTGAATTCGATTGCGAATCGCGAGGAGGAACCTATGACGCAGGCTGATGATGCTGCGACAGATAACACACGCGACGGAAATGCAACAGCGCGGGGCACGCGCGGCAAGTGGGGCTCCAGGCCCACGGCGAGCCTCATCCCGCTCATCGCCATCATGACGGCGGTGACCACCGTGTGCACGATGGTCGTCAAGATCCCCACACTGTCGCGCGGCTACCTCAACCTGTCGGACACGATGATCTACTTCTCGTCGTATGCCTTCGGCCCGTGGATCGGCGGCATCATCGGCGGCCTTGGCCCGGCGCTGTCCGACCTCATCTCGGGCTACCCGCAGTGGGCGATTTTCACGCTGGTCATCGACGGCATCCAGGCGATTATCGTCGGCCTGTCGGTGCGGAAGTTCAAGCCGGTGAACATGATTATCGGTTCCGTGGCGGCTGGGCTGTGGAAGGTGCTCGGCTACTTCCTTGCCGGCATAGTGCTTTCCGGTGTCTCCGCATCGGTCGTCGACGTACCCGGCAACTTGGCGCAGGCGGGGGTCGGCATCGTAATCGGCATCGCGCTGTTCACCGCGGTGCGCAAGGCGTACCCGCCGCTTGTGCGGCTGGGCAACCTTGGCGTGGGCGCCGCCCCTGATGGCGATGAGTGACGCAAGGCAGTGACACGGTGACGATGACGCTTCGCAACGTTATCGAGACACAGGGCCTGGACTGGCGCTACGACCCCTCACGCGAGGGGCAGGCGCCGGTGCAGGCCCTGCTTGGCGTTGACCTGAGCATACAGGCCGGCGAGTTCGTAGGACTCGTGGGGGCCACCGGCGCGGGAAAATCCACGCTGTGCATGGCGCTGACCGGCATCGTTCCCTCGCTTGCCGAAGGACGCATGAAGGGCAGCGTGACGATACTGGGGCAGGATACCCGTGAATGCAGTGTCGTGGAGATATCCCGCCGCGTGGGGTACGTGCAGCAGGATCCTGAATCGCAGCTGTTTTGTGCAAGCGTGGAGGATGAGATTGCGTTCCCGTTGGAAAACCGCGGCATCGACCCCTCGCTCATGGACGCCATGATTGACGACGCGCTTGGCGCCGTGGGGATGCAGGGCCTTCGCTGTCGCCAGCCGTCGCAGCTTTCCGGCGGGCAGATGCAGCGTGTCGCCATTGCAGCCGCGCTCGTCGGCCGGCCGGACATCCTGGTGCTGGACGAGCCGACGGCTGCACTTGACCCGCAGGGCAGGCGCGAGGTGATGGCAGCGCTTGATTCGATACGGCGACGTGCTGCACAGCAGGGCCATCCGATGACCATCGTCATGGCAGAGCAGCATACCGAATGCTTCCTGGGCCGCGCAGACCGCGTGGTGTTCCTCAATCACGGGCGTGTGGAAGCCGATGGCGGGATGGACATTTTCGATATGCGATCCGATGACCTGGAGCATGCCGGAGTCGCGCAGCCGGAGGGAGCCAGTCCGCACATCGAAGTGGTTGATGCACCACGCGGCGAGCAGAGGCAGCAAGGCGATGGTGATAGTGATGATGCCGTCATCGCCCTTGGCCACGTGACCTACCGGTATCCGGGAGCGCCGAAGAGCAGCGCCCCCGCACTCGACGATGTGAGCATCGCCATTCCCCGATGTTATCCACATAGACTGGGTCCGTACCGATGTGCATAAAGTTGGTATTCCATAC
>CAYVHC010000135.1:0-2899 GCA_964451025.1 uncultured Bifidobacteriaceae bacterium | reverse complement strand
CGGGAAGACGGCGACCTTCACCGTCACCATCGCCCGCGACGTGCTGGAAACCATGCAGGGCGACGCCGGCACATCGTTCGTCGTCACCTACAAGGCGACCGTGAACGAGCAGGCGGCGGTCGACCAGATAGCCAGCAACCGCGCGCAGGTGACTGTCGGCGGCGTGGCATCCGGCAAGTCCGACCCGGTGGACGTGTACACCAACACCTTCGAATTCGAAAAGTATTTCAAGGACGGTTCCGCCGTGACCGGTGCACAGTTCACGCTCTATGACGCCGACAACGAGCAGCCCATACAATACCTCAACAAGGACTACACGCGTGGCGTCGACGAGAACGGCATGGTCACCTTCGCCGGCCTCGAGAACGGCACATACACTGTGCGCGAGACCCGCGTCGCCGATGGTGCGGCCCAGGTGACCGGAGCGTTCACCGTGACGCTCACCTACGACAAGGAACACAGCAAGACCCAGGTCACGTTCAGCGACACCGGTCTTGACCCGTACGACCTGGTCACCATCGACGACAACGACGCTATCCGCGTGCGCAACGTGAAATCCCTGACGGAACTGCCGCTGACCGGTGCCGCCGGGAGCTTCGCCATCGGCGCCGCGGCCGTCGGACTCATGGCCGTCGCCGGCATCGTGCTCGCCGTCATCCGTCGGATGGAACGACGCAGCTGATGCCAAGGGCACGCAAACGCGTCTTCTGGGCATGCAATCGAACGGTCATCGTTGTGCGATTGTATGCCCAGGGCGCATTTCAAGGCATCGTCCGGTACTATGCTGCCCCGATGCCGTGCCGGCGTACGCGTACCAGGGGCGACAGGCAGGTGCGTCGCCGCGCGGTATGGCACGCGGCCACGGCACACAGCCCATTGTTGACGTAAAGGAATAAGGAGACGACGATGACGCGAACAGCGCCACATCGCCGACTGGTCTTGCGACAGCTCAGCCGTGCCCGTCAACGGCTCGACCTACCTGACGGGAAATTCACCGCGCAGGAACTGCGATATCTGCGCTCGCTGCCGGCGGTCGCCGCGGTAAGCGCGGGACGCATACGATACGTGGACGCGTTCAAGCGCGAATGCATCCGCAAATACCGCGCAGGAGAATCACCGGCGCGGATTTTCCGTGCCGCAGGACTGGATTCGGCGCTGATCGGGTACAAGCGCATCGAACGGTGCATCGCCCGATGGCGGAACATCGATGTGCGCCCCACGCCGGAGCACGAGGCGGAAGACCAAGCCTACCTGACCGCTGTCGCCCGGTGGCGGCAGGTGTTCACAGCCCAACTGGCACGGAGTGTCGCCGCCGACGCGGCATCGGACGTGGCGCAGGCGGCGACGACGGGCGGCAGCCATGTCGCCGTCGCGCGTCCGGCCTCATCCGTGCCTTCGACGGCGGCAGGAAAACCGGCTGCCGGCGGCCCGGCTGCGGGCGCCGGCAATGAAGCTACACGGCTGTCGCGGCTTGCGCGGCTGCACCACCCGGCGCAATCCGGCAAACCGGGCGAAGACCTGCGTGATCTGCTTATCGCCCAGCAGATCAGACGTATCCGCGAACTCGAACGCAAGCTCGAACGGGTACGGGCGGGCTGTACGTGCGGGGCGTGCCGGTGATGCGCCGGCCATGGCGAGGGCACCACCCGCACCCATGCGCGCGGCACGTACGCCCAGGCGGCGCCGGTACCAGGTTTCCCCGGCGGATTCTCGCGTTGCGCGCCATCGCCGGGGTGCTTATCGCGGCAGCGGTGGCCATCGCCGTATCGCCGATGCTGCTGCGATACTGGTTGGCAGGGTATCTCGCGTCGGTGTCGCACAATACGCGGCGGGCGGTCGCCGCATGGCCGGAAAGGACCCGCAAGCGTGCGCTCGCCGAGGCGGAGGCGTATAACCGCTGGCTCGCCGCCGGTGGACAGCCGACCCTCGGCGTGGTCGGCGCCGCGCAGACGTCCGGCGAATACGAGTCGCTGTTGGATGCCGGCGGCGGGGTGATGGGAACGATCAGTATCCCCGACATCGATGTCCAGCTGCCGATCAGGCATGGCACGTCGGCCGATGTACTGTCCGCCGGGGCGGGGCATCTGGCCGGTACGAGCCTGCCGGTCGGCGGCAAGCGGACCCATGCGGTGATCACCGCCCACCGTGGGCTGGTGAGGGCCTCGATGTTCACCAGACTGGATGAGCTGGATATCGGCGATTCGTTCACCTTGTCGGTTATGGGGCGGTCCCTGGCGTACCGGATTGACCGGGTTACGGTCATTACGCCCGACGATACGGCGGGTTTGCGGATTTCCGGTGATGAGGACCGTGTCACGCTGATGACATGCACGCCCTACGGGGTGAATACGCATCGTCTGCTCGTCTCCGGCGTACGCGTCGACGCCAAGGATGCGGCCGCTGATGCCGCACGCGACGCCGGCGATGCCGATTATCGGGCATCGGCATGGGCGGTTGCCGTGTTCTGTACGGTCTGTGTCATCGGCTGGACCGCCGTGTGGTGCGCTCGCCCGCGGGCTTGACCCGGCCGGGCGGTATGGTCGTGGTGATCGCGATGCCGCACGCGACGCCGGGCTGCCTGCCACCCGTGTCGTGGCGGGTGAGGGGAGGACCAGGGTATGGATACCATCATGCAGTCCGCAGCATCCGGGGCGCCGGTCACTTTCGCGCTGGTCGTCATCAACGTGATCGTGTTCATCGTCGAATCGCTGTCCGGCGGCAGTATGCGTCTTGATGTCGCTCGCCGTTTCGGCGCCATGACGGTCGGCGATCTTGAGCACGGCCAATGGTGGCGCCTGTTCTCGTCGATGTTCGTGCATTTCGGCATCGTGCATCTGGGGTGCAATATGCTGTCCCTGCTGAACTTGGGCGTCATTATCGAGCGGTATCTCGGGTCGGG
>CAYVHC010000134.1:0-2919 GCA_964451025.1 uncultured Bifidobacteriaceae bacterium | reverse complement strand
GACGTCGGCTTCTACGAAGACCTGCCCGGAATCTATCCCGTGTATCGCATAGGCGACGCCGGGTATGTCAGCGAAGAACGGTGGAACGCCGTGTTCGCCCTGCTCCCCTACGATTGGGCGCCCGCCGTGTACGAAATGTGCAGCAACGACCTTGATTTCAAAACCGTCTATGAGCGTGCCGCACAACTCGTGAACGAGGGCGGACGGAAGGCGGTCGAGGAGTGGAACTCGAAGCTGGACGAGGACGGTGAGGCTGACAACGTGTATTACACCGAGTTGGGGCAAGACTGCTGAGCTTGGTTCCGGGGACCACTGTCGCGTTCCATGCGGGCTGTCGATTGTATCGGCGGCCCGTTTTTTGTTTCCGGTGTACGTCGGCACGTCGGCGCATCGGCGTGCATCTGTCGTTCTTGTCATATCGGCCGTCGGATATCGGTCAATGGCCGTCCGCGTGGTGCCGTTTCACTGATTGGCGGGTGGTTGTAGCGATTTTGATTCCCGCACCCGTTTTGTTATAGTGGGATTGTCCACAGGGAAAGGAACAGAAATGGAAACGCTCAACATCACCGCCAACGACATCGACACCATGACCGATATCATCGACAAGCGGCTCATCCCCCAGACCCGCGAATTCGAAGACTATGACAATATGCCCGGATGCAACGGCATCTACCGCATCGGCGACTACGGGTATGTGAGCGAAAACCAATGGGAACAGGCGTTCGCAGACCAACCCGAATGGGCACCCGACGCATACGAACTCGTCGGTAACATGTACGGCGAGCATAGCGCCGAAAAGGTCGCCGCCCTCGCCCGCAAAGGCGGCATGAACGCGCTTCAGGACGAAGCTAACAGACTGCTCGACAACGACATGTTCGAGAACGTCTACTACACGGAAGCCGGACAGGAAGCCTGAACCCGGCACCACGATACTCGCCCCGCCGATTGGCGGGGCTTTTCTTTTCCTTCGGTTCGGATTACCGGCGGTGTCGGTGGCGCGGATTGTCGGCGCGGTTCACCGCGTCGGACGGCGCGGCTCGATGGAGGGGGTGCTCTCCCCGTTGTTTTGGTTCCACCAACCTATTTTGTTATACTGGAAGTGTCCACAGGTTAGGGGAAAGGAGCCCAAGATGAACGCCAACGACTATGACAAACTCAACGACCAACTCACCGCCATGCGTGAGAACGAACCCAAATACGGCGACAACGACGTCGATTGGGCGTTACGCGAACCACTTGCACAATGGCATGCCATGGTCACCTCAAACGACCCCACCAAAGTGGACAAGGACACGCTCCGCACACTAGCCGTCATGCTCCACGCATGGTGGGAGGACTTCGACAAGCCGCTCACCGCTCTCGCAATCCACCCGGAAACGTCCGACAAGGACGTGCGCGAATACTACGCATACGTGTACGACGACGCAGATGGCTGGTTCCGCGAACTGTTCGCCGGACACCACAAGGTGTCCCCGGCTGTGTTCGACACGATTCGCGCCATGGCTGATGTCGTGGAAGCCGATTTGAAAGGTGACCCCGACAAGCTCAACGAATACGGCGTGCCTGTCAGGGAATTGTCGTCCACCATCGCCAAGCGCATGTAACACTAGGCTTGAGTGCCCGCCACCCAAATTGGTGGCGGGCGTTTTTGTTTGTCCGGGTTTGGTGGGCGGTGGGTTCCGGCGTGCGGTCACGGCGGGGGCGGTGCATGTCTGTCCGGGCATGGCGGACGGTTCGAGCAGGTTCGAGCAGGTTCGAGCAGGTTCGAGCAACAGTTCGGGCGACGATCTGGCTGCGCACAGCGTGGCGGTTGTATCGGCGGGCGCGCGTGTCCGGGCGCGAGCATCCGTCGTGCGTGGTTCGGCAAACGGTTCGCATGTCGGATGCGCGGGAGTCCATTGGCGGTATCGGCGTGGACGACGTGCGCCCGTCCGGGTGCGGCGACGGCTCAGGCGGGGTTCGGACGATGCTTCGGGCGTGCATGGTACGGCGGGACCAGCGGACGGGGCGTAGCGGGTCGCGGTCTTTTTCTCATCGCTGTTCCGTCGTTGGTATGTCATGTGGTTGCGCCGTTTTCCCGTCGTTGTCGGCTGATTTGGCTTCACAACACTATTCAGTTATAGTGGAATTGTCCACAAGGAAAGGAACGACAATGACATCGAAATCACGCCAACTCACCAACCTGCTCAACAAAGCAAGGAAGATGCACTTCTTCGGCAACCAGAACAAGGAGTTCTGCACCATCGGCTTCGCCTATCAGTATCCGCAGTACATCGACTGGGGTCTGACGGGCCCCGTGGAGAAGGAAATCTACCGGGCCATCAACGATCTTCTCGAGGAGCTGTACATCGAGGACAAGCCGCTGACCGCACGGCAACGTGAAATCCTCGAACTCTGACACGGGCCTGCCGCGGGTGGTATTCGCCCTGTTTTACAGCCGATTTTGAACCACCCAACCAAATTGTTATAGTGGAAACGTCCACACCAAAAGGGAAAGGAACCTACGATGAACGCCACGACAATCGAACAAGCCGAACGCACATTCGACAGCCTCGACCAAGTCACCCCCGGAGACGTCGCATGGTTGCTCGACGGCACCAAGCACACCGGACACAGCTACACCAACCAACGTCTCATCACCTACACGACCGCGCGCGGCATCAAGAAAAGCGTCCGCGGATTCCGCTTCGACTCCGGCCAAACCGAATGGCGCGCATTCACCCTCCGCAACACCTACCAGACCCTGACCCTCGGCGAACAGCAAGTGTTCGATCCCGCGGCATACGAACAGCGCATGCAAGCGAGGAAGCGTCTCGACGACGAAAACCGAAACGGCGAACCGTTGAAGGTCGGCGACATCCTCGCCGACTTCTACGGGTACGACGCGACCATCTGGGAGTTCTACCAAGTCACCCGCGT
>CAYVHC010000133.1:0-3041 GCA_964451025.1 uncultured Bifidobacteriaceae bacterium | reverse complement strand
TCGCGCGACTCGACCATATCGACACCGCCCGCATGGACCCGCGACTCGCGCATACAAAGGTCCGTATCGCCACTGATGTCACCAATCCGCTGACCGGGCCGACCGGCGCATCCGCGGTATTCGGTCCGCAAAAGGGCGCGACCCCAGCAATGGTCAGGCAGCTTGACGATGCGCTCGGACGGTTCGCGCAGGTCATCGAGCGTGATTTGGGGCGTTCTGTCGCCGCGGTTCCCGGAGCCGGTGCCGGTGGCGGAACCGGGGCGGGACTGCTCGCCTTCACGAACGCGACCATCGAACCCGGCATCCAGCTCGTCGCGACGGCATCGCGGCTTGCGGACCGTGCGCGGACGGCGGACGTGTGCATCACCGGGGAGGGACGGATCGACGGGCAGACCGCTTACGGCAAAACCCCGGCCGGTGTCGCCCACATCGTCAAGCAAGCCAATCCGCACATAGTGGTCATCGCGCTCGCCGGAGCGGTTGCTTGCGGTGTCGCCGCAGTGCCGCAGGCAGTTGCCGGGAGCCGGGGTGCGGATGGGTGCGCCGATGGCTCAGCCGCTCGGACTATTCCTCGGGATGATGCCGATTATTCGGCATCCGCGGATCTCTACGCGTGCGGCATCGACGCGGTGTTCCCGATTATCCGCGAACCGCAATCCCTTGCGGACGCGTGCTGCGAGACCGCCGACAACCTCGCCGCCACCGCCGCAAACGTCGCGCGGCTGCTCGCCGCAGTGGCGGGCACAGACCGGTGAGAGCTCGCTGCGGGCTCCTTCTCGCCGGGCGGTGCCGTTGTGTGAGGATTGACTCACACGATGACCGGTCCGTTGGCGGGAATTGGCCACACAGGATCACGCCGTGTGTATTAAAGCCGTGCTTGTCCGCAACGTCCGCAGAGAACACCTGGCAGGTACTTCGTGTAGGCAGGTGTTCGATCTTTTTCTGCGATTCCAGTATCTTGACGCGCTTGGAGAGTGCCGGACAGAACCGCACCATGTCCACCGCAACGTCAAAGACGATTGTTGCCTGGTTTCGGTCGGCGGCACAGCCGTAGACTTCGGCGCGTTCCTCGCCATCTCCGCAGGTGAGTAGGAGTGCGATGGCTGTGGCAAGTTCAGACTTGCCTTGCTCTTTGGGTATCTCGATGTATGTCGTGTTGAACTGCCGGCAGCCGTTGGGCTTGAGGATTCCGAAGATGTCCCGGATAATCTGTTCCCGCCAGTCGATCAGTTCAAAGGGCTTTCCCGCCTATGTGCCCTTGGTATGGCAGAGGCTCTGCACGAACGCCACGGAAAATCTGCGGAGTCGCTGTCGTAATAGGAATCCTCCGCCATGAACCTTGTCGGCTTGTATTTTTTCAGTTTCCGCATCGCCAACTCGGTCACCGCCTTGGAAATGGAATGAAAAAACCTGGATTTCTCCAAGCATAGAAGGGGTCGGATTACTCTAATGACCTGTTAAATCGTATTATTTTTCGCAGACAAAATTGAATTTATATCAATTAATGAAGTTATCAGTTTTCAATATTTCACTGATTTGCTGTGCATTAAGTCTAAGATGCTCATAGCTTGATTTTTCAGCTATTTCCAAATATGATTTTAATTTTGGCGAATGAATTTGATATAAGACGTGCAGAACCATGATTTTTTGGTATTCATCATCTTCATATTTATTTCTATTCCAAAACTCTATTGCATATTTTTCCGCTTGTTCTGGATAAATATAAGCTAACGACTGTAAGGCGCGTCTTTCAGTATATTCATCTCCTGTTGAAAGAAACTCAAATATTAGATTTTTAAGGTCATCACAGCCTTTATAATTCTTTAAGTATGCAGCAAATTGCCATTTGGCGTTTGTGTAAGATGTTCTTAAACTGTATCTGCACAATAAGGCAAACCAATCATCTCGTTTTGATACTTCTCCTATAATATTCTCACATTCATTATCTCTTGCAATAATATATAACAGATCATCAATTATTTGTTCGGTCGCGCTTGAAGAGGGGTATTTATTTATAATACTGAGAGCACATGAAACCATTTCATCGAATTCATGGCAAAAACACCATTCGCCATTATCATTATCTTCTGTTATTTCAGGATGATTAATTTTAGCCCATATTTTAAAAGCGTTTACTTTTGTATGTAATGCATCTTCATATTCATTAAGCATGAAATCCTCCAATCTACTAAGAAAATATAAATTAAATACCAATTACTTTGACTGCTATTGTATATTGAAATTGTGGATTCTTCAATCACTGCCGGCTGTACGCAAAGTATGGATGGTCCTCAATATATAGATACGAGAGGCAGAGCCTTGCAGTTCCGTTCCAGGTGTGTTCCGATTGTTGCTTCGTCTGGCTCATCGCCCAGGCGATCGCGTGGCCGTCATCCTTGAACTCGACCTCGCTTGCGGTGCAAAGCCCGATGGTACTTTCGCAGTCGTGCCTGCCATTCTCAGGGTATTCGTAGACTGCTCCGAAGCAGGATGGTTTGTTCTTTCCGTTGTAGAGGTATCCTGCAAACAGCACCTTGTTTCCGAAATTCAGCACTTTGCTCTATCTGCATTCCAGATCTTCCGGCGTGGTGGGGTTCGGCAACCTGTATTTCTTATTGCTTTGTTGAGTGTCATTTCCGTGTCCTCCGTTTTTCTTTGTTTGTCTCGCCTGTCGGCTCGGTCGGCGCTTTTGCGGTCTTGCCGCAAAGGTCGCCACCGGCAACCCGCGCCCTTTCGGTATGCACATATATCACTCTAAACGACTCAATACACGGAACCGGACACTTGTCTCTGAATAAGAAGAGGAACCCCATGCCCCTGAGCGGCAGGCCTCCGCCGTGTGAGGATTTGCTCACACGATGACCGGTCCGTTGGCAGGAATTGGCCACACAGACTGGTTCGCCCCTTGTTGTGTGAGGATTGGCTCACACAGTGAACCGCATCTATATGTCCCTTCGCTGAATGCGCTGAGGATGACGCCATCCAGTGAGCCGAAGCATGACGAATTGTGTCTGTCGGCGCATGCGCAGCCAGTAGTCGGG
>CAYVHC010000132.1:0-3060 GCA_964451025.1 uncultured Bifidobacteriaceae bacterium | reverse complement strand
ATGCCCAGCTGCCCGTCGGGGCTGATGGAAAAGCCTTGGGAGAGCACCATGCGGCGGATGGCGTCCTCGTTGTCGTAGGTGCGGTGTGCGGAGGCGCCGTGCGGGTGGGAGCTTTGGAACAGGCCGTAGTCGCCCTGCGTGTAGAACAGGCGCGTCTTGTCGAAGCCGGCGCGTTGGAAGCAGTGGTCCACGTTCGTGGTGAGCACAAAGTAGTCGCGACCATCCACGAGCCGCAGCAGGCGCTGGTACAGATCGGAGGGCATCGGCCCGTAGCGGTTGATCCAGATGTAGCGGCTCCAGTACGCCCAGTACTCCCCCGGCGTGTCGAACGGATAGAAACCGCCCGAGTACATGTCCGTGAAACCATAGCGCTCCACGAAGTCAGGGAAATAGCGCAACAGGCGCTCACCGTCGTAGGCGTATCCGGCGGCGGTCGAGAGACCCGAGCCGGCGCCGATGACCACGGAATCCGCCTGCCCGAGGCGTCCCATGAGCCGGTGCATCTCCTGCCGGCGCTCTGTCTGAAGGCGATGCGGCGGCTTGCGCTGTGCGGCGTGTTGCTGTGAAGCCCCGGGATCTTGCTGCATGGCCGCTCCTTCCTGCAGCTGCTGGCACGCAAGGCCCGGCGTCATGCATTCCTCGCGACACGCCGCACGCGCACCCGCATGTGTTCCCACACAGGCTAGCGCGAGCATGGTACGGTAAATTTGACGTTTCACGATGGGAGAAATCGCCCCCTGCACCTTAGAAAGGACACAGATGCAGCTGGACATCACCGACATATGCAAATCCTTCGAGGGACGGCAAGTGCTGCACTCCCTCACCTTCAGCGTCACAAGCGGGCGCGCGATGGGCTTCCTCGGGCGCAACGGCGCAGGCAAATCCACCACATTCCGCTGCCTCATGCAGGTCTTCCGCCAGGATTCGGGCAGCTTCACCGTGGACGGCGAGCCGCTCGACCCCGCGAGGCACCGCATCGGATACCTTCCCGAGGAACGCGGCATGTACGCCAAGACCACGCTCGCCGACCAGCTCGAATACTTCGCGTGCCTCAAAGGCGCCGGTCGCAAAGCCGCGCGCAAGGACGCGCTCGACTGGATCCATTACTTCGGGCTCGACGATTACGCGAACAAGCGCCTCGAGACCCTCTCGAAGGGCAACCAGCAGAAGATTCAGATCGCGCAGGCGTTCCTGGGCGACCCGGACATCATCGTGCTCGACGAGCCGTTCTCGGGCCTCGACCCGGTGAACGCGCAGGTGTTCAAGGATGCGATCCGCCGCATGGTGGGGCTGGGCAAGCTCGTCATCTTCTCATCCCATCAGATGGCCTACGTGGAGGAGATGTGCGACGACGTGACCGTCATCGACTCGGGTCGCATCGTGGCATCCGGCTCCCTCGCGCAGATCAAGGAGGACGCGGGCCGCGGCCTGTACGCCATCGAACCCACGCCTGGAGCATCCGACGCGCTGCGCACCGCGATAGCCGCCACCGGCCGCGAGGTCACGGAGCACGGAGACCTGCTGCTCACGCCGCGCGACAACGATTTTCTGCGCGGTTTCGTCGCCGAGCATTTCGACCGCATCGTCTCCAGCGGCGACTGGAGGCCATCGATGCAGGACATCTTCATCAGCCTGACCGGCGGTGACGCGGAAGAACCATCCGCCGCGGAGAACGCCGCCACACAACGCACGGAAAACGATCCGAATCAGCAAAGGAGCCACGCATGAACGGCCTCGCCACGGTCTTCCACTTCGAATACACGCAGCAGGTGCGCAAGAAGGCCTTCCTCGTCACCACGATCCTGCTTGCATTGGTCGCGCTGCTCGCGGCACTGTGCCCCATCGTCTTCGCCTCCGAATTCGGAGGGCGGTCCGACGACGCAGACCTGGCGCCCGAAGGCGGCGTGTACTACCAGGACACTTCCCTCGCAGGCGCACTGCCCTTCGGAAGCGGCCACACCTATGCATCGGAGGATGCGCTGCGCAACGCGGTGAAGGACGGCACCGAACCGGTGGGATACATCATCAAGGATCCCACGCATATCACCACGTATTACAATAACTACACCACGGGCTTGGCCATGGGCAGCACAGTGGTGCAATCCGCGTTGCAACAGGCATACGTCGCCTCCGCACTGGCCTCCCGCGGCGTGAGCCCCGACGAGTACGAGGCTCTGCTCGCCACCCCGATCGAGGAGGACCGGCAGATCCTGGGACGCGACTCGACCACGCAATACGTGACCGCGATCGTCTACATCGTGGCGGTATACATGGTGGTGCTGTTCTTCGGGCAGACGGTCGCGACCGCCGTCGCCCGCGAGAAAGACAGCAAGACGATGGAACTGCTCATCACCTCCACGCGTCCCGCCAACCTGATCCTCGGCAAGGTGACAGGTCTGACCTGCGCGGCGCTGACGCAGCTCGCCGCCACCTTCGCCGTCGGTGGCATCGCCTATCTCGCTTTGCGAAGCGCTTACCCCGAGGAAGTGCGCGGCTTCCTCGCCGAGGCCTTCGACGGGTCGATGATAGGCGTCTATCTGCTCAACTTCGTGCTCGCCCTGGCGCTGTTCATGGTACTGTACGCCGCGCTCGGCTCGCTCGTCTCCCGCGTGGAGGACGTGTCCACCGCAGTAATGCCCGTGATGCTGCTCGTGATCATCGCCTACATCCTTGCCTTCCTGGCCGCGGACGGCACCGCCAACGCATTCGTAACAATCGGCTCGTGGATCCCGTTCTTCTCCGTGTTCGTCATGCCGATCCGCTTCAGCGTCGGCACGGCATCGTGGGTGCAGATCGCCGGATCGACGGTGCTCACGCTCGCATGCACGGTCGCGCTTGCCTACGTGTCGGTGCGCATCTACCGCTGGGGCACGCTGCGGTATGGTGCGCGCGTGGGCTTGGTGACCGCAATCCGCAAGGCGTTCTCGGAGCAGCGGTAGGAGCCGTGTCCGCACCCACCGCTGTATCTTGGCCGGGCGCGGACACGAGGTCAGACACGGCGCAGGCGCGGCTGCTTCGATGTTGCCAGGAACAGCGGCTGCACTTCGGTGAGGGGATTGT
>CAYVHC010000131.1:0-3075 GCA_964451025.1 uncultured Bifidobacteriaceae bacterium | reverse complement strand
TCCCTGCACAACCTGCCGGGCAACATCGGGCATATCATCGCCGCCGCGCTGCTGCTCACCGTCGTGTCACTGGTGGTGCGTTTCGTGGGCGTCGCCCTCATGCTGCGCGTCACGCATTCCGAAATGACCGGCAAACGCCGCCAGATGACAAAGGAACGCTGGCATTCGGCGCTGGTGATGACGTTCGGCGGGGCGAAGGGCGCCATCACGATTTCTTTGGTGTTCACGCTGCCCGCCGCCTTGGGGCTCACGGAAGACAACACACCCGTGCGGTCGCTGCTGTGGGCGATTGCCGCGGTGTTCGTGTTGCTGTCGCTGGTGCTCACCAACATCATGCTGCCCGCCCTCGCCCCGCGCGGCTCGCAGGTATCGGCGCAGGAGATGGCCAACGCCAACCGTCTGCTGCTCAACACCACCATCGAGCGTCTGGCGCAGACCGACACGACCGAGAACCATCTGGCCGTGCAGATGGTCATGCGCTCCTACACCTATCGCGTGGCGCGCCTCGAGGGGGCGCAGGCGTCGAAACGGCATCTGGAGAACGAGCACGAGCTGCGGCGCGAGACGATGGAATGGGAGATTCAGTGGCTGCAAGGATATGCGCAGCGCAACGAATCCATGGCGCAGGCCGCCAACGACATGGCCGAGCGCATTCGTGTGAGCCTCGACGTGGAGCGCAAGCTCGGCGTATGGCGGGCGCGTCAGGTGTGGCAGCGTCTCACGTGGTTGGCAAAGAACCTCGTGGGGGCGGTGCGCCGCCGCGTGGGCACGGTGATTCCCGCCGTCGCGACCGTGGCGGATGCCACCGTGTCGCAGGATTCCGTTCGCCTGCACAACGAACTGCTTCAAGCCACCATCGACCATCTCTTCGACTTGGTGAACGATCCCCGGTATGACGCCGCGTGCGTGACGGAGCTCATGGGCGAATACCGCGCCTCGCTCGCCGCCACCCGTCTGCGCGGCCGCACGCCCGAGCAGCGCGAGAAGCTCGCCGCGCAAATCGCTCAGGTACGCTCCGAGGCCTTCCGCATCGAACTGGAGACGATTCGCGACCTGCTCGACCAGCAGCGCATCACCCGCGACCAGGCGAAGACAATGCGCCGCAACGTGCACCTCATGGAAGCCGATCTGGGCATGTGAGACACGTGCGAGAGCGAGACGGGCGTGAGGCTGCGCATGGCAGGCGTCCCCGCCTCACGCGGCCTCACGCGCTGCCCTGGTTTCAGCAAATCTCACAGTTTCAGCAAATCACCGGTTTCAGCAGATCCTCATCTTCAGCGAACCTCGCTGCGCTCCTCCTTGCCGTAAAACAGCCGCGTGGCAACCGCACGGCAGCGGCGCATCGCACCCAGAAGCTCGGAGATGAACTGCTGCCCGGAGTTCGCCGGTCGCCCCATGCATGCCGCGATACCGCCCAGAGCATAGGTGTCATCGGGTATTACATCAGCGCGATTCGTCCTGCCAGTCCACAGCATCGTGGCATTTCTCGTGTCGGTGCACAACCACCAGGTGCCGCGCAGCACCCCGGCGTCCTCGGCGCTGATGAGCCCTTCGGATTCCAAGCAGTCCAACGCTTCCATCGTGCTGGTCGTGCGCAGGCTCGCGTGCTCCCCCGCATGGTTGAGCTGCAACAGCTGCACCGTCCATTCCACATCCGACAGGCCGCCGGACCCGAGTTTGACATGCCTGTCCCTCCGCACGCCGCGCGGCAGGCGCTCCGCCTCCATGCGTGCCTTGAGCGTGCGGATCTGTTGCAACTGCGAGTCGTCCAACGGATGGTCGGGGTACCGCAACGGGTCGGCGATGCGCGTGAGGAACTGGTCGGCCAGCTCCGCATCCCCTGCCGCATAGCGCGCGCGAAGCAGGGCTTGGTGCTCCCAGGTGTCTGCCCACGACGCATAGTATTCGCGGCAGGATTCATACGAGCGCACCAATGCGCCGTTGCGGCCTTCCGGGCGAAGATCAAGATCGAGGTCGATCGGCGGCTCCGTGGTGAGCGGACCGCCCAGAAGCTGCCGCACACGGTCCTCCACGGCGCGTGCGAATGCGTTCGCCGCGGCTTCATCCGCGCCATCGTCCGGCTCGTAGATGACGATGACGTCGGCGTCGGAGCTGAAGTTCACTTCCCTGCCGCCATACCTGCCCATGGCGATGACACTCACGCGGGCAGGCGCCTTCACCAACCCGTCAGCGCGCATCTTCTCGTCGATCGCCCACGACAGCGCCGCATCGAGCGCCGCATCGTAGACGAGCGTCATGCCTTCGAGGCCGTCGGCGCCCGTCACGACGCCGCTCATCCAGCCCAGGCCAATTCGCTCGATCTCATGCCGGCGCATCGCGCGCAGCGACGTGGCGAAGCTGCGGTCGTCGTCACGATATCGTTCGCGCGCGCTTTCGCACCGCACGTCGAGGCTTTCGCGGCTGCGGGGGCGCAACAGGCTGTCGTCGCCCAGCCAGGTGACGGATTCGGTGGATTTGATGAGCGCATCGCCGAGGAACCGCGAGTTGGACAGCACATGGCACAGGCGTTCCAATGCATCGGAGGAATCGCGCAGGAACCCCAGGTAGGGCGAGCCACTGCCGAATGCTTCGACAAGGCGGCGCCATTGCAGCAGGCCCATGTCAGGGTTCTGGCCGTGGGCGATCATCTCCAGCACTGCGGGAAGCAGGATCCTGTTGATCTTGGCGCCGCGGCTGACGCCTTCCGTCAGCGCCGTCACATGCCCGATGGCGGCCTGCGGGTCGAGGAAGCCCAGGGAGGCGAAACGGTCTTCGATGGCCTGCGGTGTCAGGGCGATGGCATCGTCGCTCATCTGCGCGATCGCTGGCAGCATCGGGCGGTAATAGATGTCGAGGTGAAGCTGGCGGATCTCACGGCGCGTGGAATCATAAGCGTCCACGAGTTCGTCGTTGCGCATGCCGAAGGCACGGGCGAGACGGCGCAGTTCCACGTTTTCGTCCAATTCCTGGATGTTGATGGCGCGTGGAGCGTCGAGTCCTCCCCTGCTGGCGGGACCAAGGTCGGGGAACAGATGCGTGCGGTGGAACTGCCACATCTGCTGGCGGTGTTCCATC
>CAYVHC010000130.1:0-3081 GCA_964451025.1 uncultured Bifidobacteriaceae bacterium | reverse complement strand
AAGGTCGGCAACACCGACGTGACCAGCAAAGTGAAGCTGTACACGACCGCCGGTCAGGTCGTGAAAGGCGACGCGACCCTCGTCGCAGCGGATGGGACCACCCGCACCGACCCGGACCTCACCGTCCCGAAGAACGGTTTCGTCATCGACGCGACCAGCCTGCTGAAAACCTACGCGGCACGCCAGCTGACCGTCACCTACAAGGCGAAGATCAACGGGTACATCACCACGAAGACCGCGTTCAACGATGTGACAACCAACTCGGTGTGGGATCAAGGCACGCACACGGTCCTGTCCCACAACTCGGATCGCAGCACCGTCAAATACTACGACCTGACCCTCCACAAGACCGCCCAAGACGACACCACGCGCAAAGTCAACGGCGCAGGATTCAAAATCCACGACGAACAGCACGACACGTGGCTGACAATGGACTTCAACACCGGCAACTGGTCCGACGCGACCAACGAAACATCCGCGACCGAATTCTTCACCGGCGACACGAACCATGACGGGAAGATCACCACCGCGGACGACACCGCACAGCAGGGCGTCATCAAGTTCAAGGGATTGAGCGCCGGCACATACACCATCAAGGAAACGACCGCGCCGACCGGATTCCGCGCCGAATCCTACAGCATGCCGACCCTCAAGGCGGTCATCAGCCGTGACGGCACCATCAAGGTGACCGGCGAGCAGTTGCCGACCTTGACCGTGGATAACGGGAACGGTGATTTCACCGTGAAGGATATCGACTCGCTGCTCCAACTGCCGCAGACCGGCGGCGTGTGGACCATCGGCACGTATCTTGCGGCCGCGACTCTCGTCGCCGTGCTCGCCGCAGGCACCGCATCCTATGCGGGCAAGCGTCGCCAGCAGGCCGGCAAGCCGGTCGACGCCGACTGAACCCAGCCGCCCCGCATTCCGACCCTGTAGGCCCCGAAGGGGTGGGGCGAACCGGAACATGGTTCCCCCGCCCCTTTTCGGGGCCTACAAGGTAACGGGAAGGAGTTGAAAGAGTGAACATGAAAACATGGAAACGGCATGCGCTCCGCCTGCTGATGATGCTCACCGCCGTCCTGTGCGTCCTGCCGCTCATGTCAAGCGGACTGGTGTCGCCACAGCAAGCTGACGCGGCGACCACGCCCACGGTCGAGGACGGGTGCCGCACGTATTATCCTGCGGGCACGCAGATCAACTTGGCGACCGCGGCGAAAGACAGTGACTGCTGGGATTCCGGCATGGTCAGCAAGCAGGGGTACACGTTCATGGGGTGGACCGAAGACGCTTCGGTCCCGAAAACCATGACATACGACCAGTACAACAAAACGTGGAAGAACAAGGTCGCCGCGAAAGTCACCATGACCGCGCCCGGCAAGACCGTGTACGCCGTATGGGTCGGCGGGGTCACGCTCACCTACAACGTGAACAATCCCGCGAACACGGCCGCGCCTACCACACCGAAAGGCGGGAGCGCCGCCTACGGTGGCGTGATCCCGGACTCATCCGGCTGGAAGGCCGGCGACACCGGGAAGATCAAGGGCTACAAGTTCGACGGGTGGGCCGACACGCAGAACCAGACGAACTACCATGATTTCGCGAAGCCGTTGACCACGAACGTGACCGTGTACGCGCATTGGACGCCGATCAGCTACACCGTCCACTACGACAAGAACAACACGGACGCGACCGGCAGCATGACCGACCAGCAGATGCAATTCGACCAGACCGCCGCGTTGAGCAAGAACCAGTACAAGGAGAACCCGAAGCAGCCGGGCAAGTGGCAGTTCTTGAACTGGAACACCCGGACTGACGGCAAGGGTACCGCGTATTCGGATCAGCAGCAGGTGAAGAACCTGACGAGCACTCCGGGTGGGACGGTCACCTTGTACGCGCAGTGGAAGCGGTTGCAGGCGCACCTCCGGTTCGATAAGAATGCGGCGGATGCTACTGGATCGTATAATCCGGTTGCGTTCAACACGTATGACCCGGTGACTGTGCCGAACGGAGCACGCAGCTCATTCAAGCGCTCCGGGTGGTTGTTCATGGGCTGGAATACGAAGTCTGATGGTACCGGTTCATGGGTGAAGGAAGGCTCGCAGCTGACCACCACGAACAAGGACATCACCCTCTATGCACGCTGGCGGCGCCCCACTAATCCCGGCGGAGTGCTCCCGATGACCGGTAACGGTGAAGGCGGACTCACAGTCGACTGGCCGAAACTCGGCGGGGAACTCGCCGCGCTCACAGCCATCACCACCGCCATCATCCTCATCCGCAAACGCCACCCCAGCGTAGCGCCACGCCACAAGTAACCACATGACATGAACCCGGGGGAGGCCGGCACGCCAACCGGCACCCCCGGGCCCACACCCCAACCCCAAGACGGACGAAAGGAGGCGGACATGAACGAACACACATGGGACTGGATCATGGACATCAGCCAAGCCAAAGCCCAACTCAAGGCCCAAAACCACGACCGGCAAGCCAGCCGGACCGCCATTACCATCAGCCTCCTGCTCGCCATGCTCGCCCTCATCATCGCCGCCTACCCGTTCATCAGCCAAGCCATCGGCGACCAAACCCTCCAAAACACCGCCAACCAAACCCACAACACCACGCCACAAGACCGGCGGATGATCCAAGACGCCCAAACCTACAACCAACGACTCTGGATCCAACGCCAACCCGTCCTCGGCGGCATCCAAGACCCCATGAGCGGCGGCACCGACTTCACCGGCGACAAAGACCCCGACTACAACCAGCTCCTCAACACGGACGGGCTCGGCACCATGGGCAGCATCCTCATCCCACGCATCAGCGTCAACCTGCCCATCTACCACGGCGCCACCACCGACGTCCTCGCCCACGGGATCGGCCACCTCCCCGGAAGCAGCCTCCCCGTCGGCGGCACCAACACGCGCACCGTCCTCACCGGGCACAGCAACATGCGCGACGCGACACTCTTCACCCGGCTCCCCGAACTCACCGAAGGCGACCCCATCTACCTGACCGTCGCCGGACGGACCCTCGCCTACCGGGTCACCGGCAGCCAGATCGTCGACCCGACCGACGTGAACG
>CAYVHC010000129.1:0-3084 GCA_964451025.1 uncultured Bifidobacteriaceae bacterium | reverse complement strand
TACTAATGAGCCTGGCTATGGTAGTTTCCATGATGCCGACGATTGCGTTTGCGGCTGATAATATATTGGCTCAAAGTACTGATAAGTTATATGTGAAGATGACTGTGGCTCCAAAAGAGGGTGATAAAGTCATCATCGCAGACAGACGCGGAGATATAGCATTGAGTGCATCTGCCGAAGCTGCGAATATTACCGTATCTGATTATAAAATTACCAGTGTCGGTGATGCTGCAGTATGGACAGTAAGCGGCTCAGACTCGGCAATGAAGTTTAAAAACGGGGATAATTATTTGTACGGTAAAGCAGATTTTACATTAGGAGTATCAGGAAGCGGTAGTAAAAATACTTGGACCGTTTCTACTACTGACCCCGAATCAGCATCTACCAAAATGACTATGTACACAAAGTGTGGTGATAGTCCTAATGATTGGTATCTGCTTGGTTTCGAAGGCTTTACGTTGAGTACTAATGGAAACGACTCAAACAGCCCCATCGCATTCTATAAAGAGTACGATCCGGGTAATATCACCGTGACTTCTTATAACGGCACATATAACGCTGAAAGGCATGGTGTGATGATTAATCCTTCAACCGCACTGACCGGTTTTGTCTATAAGTATAAGACGACCGGTGATACATATAGTGTTTATCCTGTCACTCGGACTGATGCGGGTGGTCCTACGAATGTAACGGTTGGTTTGTTCCTGGACGGAACCGGAATTCCTCAGGAAGCCGCTGCAGCTCCTCTGGCAACCAAGGATGCTACAATCACTATCGGTAAGAGGGATGCAAGCATCGTACCTGAGGCTAAAACAATCACCAAAGGTGATTCTGTTATTTTCACTGCTGACGAAACAGAGCTGTACGGTAGAGATGAAGGCGGAGGATTCTTGGATTATAGCTTCGTTATCAGCAAGAACGGCGAGGTTGTAAACGCCCAGCCGGAAGAGTTGACAGTTGGCACATACACGCTGTCATTTGGGTCGGTTAAAAACAGTACTGCTTACAATGTTTGGGGGAACTATAACCTGGACACCAGCGGCACCGCAACTCTGACTGTTGAGCCTATAGAAAGCGATATTAAGGTTGAGAGCGGCAGTGGCTTCATTGACAGCAAAGCTGGCCTGGAAATTACAGGTACAGACAGTAATGGTAAATCATATACAAATGATTCACAGGCAGCAGCAGGAAAACTGACAGCAAAGGTCCTCTCAAAGGGTGACCCTATAACAGAGACTGGTGAGAACGGCTTGAATCTGGAGCATAATGAGTCCATTGTCGAAAAGTTCGAAGTCAATCTGTATATGGACGGTGTCAAGATGAATACCGGCGCAAAGCTGAACAAGAAGATTCAGGTTCAGGTTCCTGTATATGCCGCAGATGGCTCGTATGTAATAGCTCACTGGGATGGAACCAAGTACACTCGTCTGCCTGATCCGGGCGTTGTTTCCGGAGGCATTTTGACCTTTGCTTCGGATGAATTTTCTCCATTCGTTATCATAGGCAGTACACCTTATGTAAAAATGTATGGTACTCCTGCTGACAAAGAAGGATATACTATTTCAATCAACAGTACGGATACTGTTTTCATAGGTGAAGACGGTACAGCTCTAAGTGAGCAAGGGAAACCTTTCGTTTTCACTGTTACTGCAAAGACCGGTTATGAAATTGTTTCTGTAACTGATAACGGTGCTGCAATGACCGGCATAAGCGATGTCTACACAATACCTGCAGAAAAAACCAATGAACATCATACCATCGCTGTTACAGTACAGGAAGCGCCGAGTACTTACGATGTAACATATTCTAAGGGTGTAGCAACAGGTACAGAAGCTGATCCGACTGATACCCCAAAGACTGAGGGTGATTTAGTTAAAGCTGCAGATAATCCGTATACTTATGACGGATATACCTTCGCAGGCTGGAAGCGCAGTGACAACGGAGCAATCGTTAATGCTGCAGATACATTCAACATGCCTGCTATGAATATCGCCCTGACAGCACAGTGGAAAGCAAATCCGGCTACTTTTAAAGTTATCTATTTATCAGGTGACACAAGTGTAACTGGTGAAGTCCCCACCGAAACAGAGCAGGTTGCAGGTGCAGTTATTACTCTTAAAGACAGCGAACTTGCTTTGACCGATCACGTATTCCTCGGCTGGAAATCCAGTGCGGACAAAGCTATCTACGCTCCCGGCAGCAGCTATACTATGACAGCTGCCGATACTGCATTCACCGCTCAGTGGGGAGATGTGGACAAGTATTATGTAACATACAATTTAGACGGTAAGACTATAATTGATTTTACCCCATATGCTAAAAATGCGGAATACACTGTTGCGGACAGTAAGTATGGTACAATACCTAGTAAAGCAGATTATGATTTCGTCGGCTGGAAAAATACCAGCGATGGTGTGGTTTATGTTGACGGTAATAAGTTCCTGATGCCGGATCACAATGTTACTCTCGTGGCTGTTTGGGCAGAGAAGGATGCGGAATTTAAAGTTACCTATGATGTGGACGGAAACACAGCATTATATACGGATTTGACGCCTTATCATTTTAATCAGAATGTAAAAATCGGTGTATCCTATGCTCCTACAAAGACGGATTACGATTTTGCAGGATGGAAACGCAGCGATAACGGCGATATTCTGCAGGCAGGAGACAACTTCACTATGCCGGCCTGCAATTTAACCCTAACAGCACAGTGGAAGGAAATTGACAAGTACACAGTTACATACAATGTTGATGGTGTGACTACGATTGATAGTACCAACCTCAAAGCAGAGAATGAAGTATACAAGATTGGTGAAGTCGTCGTAACCAGTGAACCTTCCAAAGAAGGCTTTATCTTCACCGGCTGGCGCAGCTCTGTCGATGATGTGGTTTACACCCACGGCGCAGCGTTCCTCATGCCTGCACAGAATGTCACCCTAATTGCCACATGGGCTGCTGAGGATGCAGTATTTGAAGTAACCTATGACATGAACGGTGCATCTTCTGCTCAGATTACTGACGATACAAAATATAAGTATGCAGCAAATGTCAAGGTAAATAATACTGTTCCTACAAAGGAAAACT
>CAYVHC010000128.1:0-3084 GCA_964451025.1 uncultured Bifidobacteriaceae bacterium | reverse complement strand
GCCGTACAGTTCTATACGTACCGGCGGACGATATCCTCCGGGCGGGTCTGGAGCGAAATACGATCCACCAACCAGATGCCGAAATTCACAAGCACCTCCACAAACGCCCCTAATTCCGCATCCTCAGCCTCAATCACACTGTTCCAAGCACTATTGCGGTGCTGCATCCCCCACCGAGGGTGCACAGAACCGCCCCCTCGGCAGCAGCCACCCCGCGATCAGTACCACTTGGGTATCCTATCCCGCACCTGGGGTGCACAGAACCGCACCCTCGGTGGAGGTAGCCGCCACATTCACTCTCTTCTCCCGCCCAGCTAGCGCCGAGGGTACACGAAACCGTGCCTTCGAGGAGGTTACCCCACCACTAAGCGCCCCAGCGGCGCCCGTATCCTACGCCAAGGGCGTACAAAACCGCATCTTCGGCAACAATTACCCCGCCTTAAGCGCGACTGAAGCATCGCGTCCCTCACCGAGGGTGAACAAAAGCGCGCCTTTTCTGATGCATTCCTCCAGTATCCGGGCATCCGAGCATCACAGTGAAATGCAATCCCATGGCGATACGATCGGGTGACGCGGCGGCGGGTATGCGACTGTGAGTTGGCACTGGCGTGTGGGAGCCGAAAGCAGGCGAATTCCAAACGGACACATGAGTTGACATCCCATCGTCATGCATACCGCTTGTCACACTCTCTCAGTGACACCCATACCATTTACACGCGCTACAATCCCAAGGTGAACAAGGGTCTGTAACAGACTCTTTTGCACTACCATTGCACACCAAGGAGAAGAAACAATGGAGTTCGCCGAAAGCCTGGGGCAGCTCGCCGCCAAGGTCCACGATCTGAAAGACGGCATCGAGACGGAAGAGGCCACGAAGAACGCCTTCATCATGCCGTTCATCGGACAGGTGCTTGGCTACGATGTCTTCAATCCCAACGAGGTCATCCCCGAGTTCACCGCCGACGTCGGCGTCAAGAAGGGCGAGAAAATCGACTATGCCTTGGTGCAGGACGGCCAGGTTCAGATTCTCATTGAATGCAAGAAGATCGGGCAGCCGCTGAGTCTTGAGAACGCCAGCCAGCTCTACCGCTATTTTGCCTGCACGAAGGCACGCATCGGCGTGCTCACGAACGGCCAGGTGTGGAACTTCTACATGGATATCGACGAGCCCAACAAGATGGATTCCAAGCCTTTCCTCGTCCTGGACCTGCTCGACATCGATGACACGGTGCTCCCCGCCCTTCAGAAACTGACGAAGCCCGCCTTCGACCTCGACTCCATCGCCAGCAGCGCGGAGGAGCTGAAGTATGTGGGCGCGCTCAAGCGTGCGGTTGCGGCCGAGTTCGCCGAGCCGACCGACGATTTTGTCAAGTTGCTGGCCGGTCACGTCTACGATGGCTCCTTCTATGCGTCGGTCATGGACAAGTTCCGCCCGCTCGTGGCCAAGGCGATTAAGCAGTTCCTCTCCGACCAGGTCAACGACAGACTCAAGACGGCCCTCGGCGCCGATGACATCCGCATCGTGAGCGATTCTGATGCCGAAGGCGAAAACCCCACGGACTCCGATGATGCCGACAATGAGAACGAAGCCGATGACGGCATCGTCACCACCGAAGAAGAGATCGCCGCCTACCGCATCGTCAAGGCCATAGCATGTAGCGACGTTGATCCCGCCCGCATCACGATGCGCGACGCGAAATCGTATTGCTCCATCTTCCTTGACGATAACAACCGCAAGCCCATTTGCCGCCTGTTCTTCAACACCCGCCAGAAGTACATCGGGCTCTTCGACAAGAACAAGAACTGCACACGCGAGCCGATTGAGAATCTCAACGACATCTACCGGTTCGCCGACCCGATTCGCGACGAAGTCCGTCGCCTCATGGCGAAGGACTGAGGCGGAGAGACACGCCATGCCTCTGAAGAGTGACGTTCCGAGCAGGAGGTAGATAAACGCGAAGGAGGCCGAGCTCGCAACCACCGCATATGTGTGGCGCAAACCCGGCCTCCTTTTCTCTCTCGGTCTAGCGCAGGCTGCGCGGCTGTCACTGCCCCGCGCGAGTGTGGGTGTGTCCCCAATAACAATGTGATGGCTTGCGGACATTTTCGAGGTGTTCGAGCCCGTTTGGCCCCGATTTTTGTCCGCAGGCCATCACACTCTCATGGAATGGAGTCAGGCTCCATTCCATGAGAGAGGGTTTCCAACCTCCCACCGCTCCTACATCACTCGAATTCCCCCGGTGCAAGAGAATTGAGAAACTCCTGCAGCCTTTCCGTCTGAGGATGGTCAATCACCTGCTGGGGCGCTCCTTGCTCCACGATTTTCCCGCCATCCATGAAGATAACCGAGTCCGACACCGCACGGGCGAATCGAATCTCATGCGTCACCACAATCATCGTCACGCCACGCGCCGCGATATCCTTCATCGTTTTCAGAACCTCATTGACGCGTTCCGGATCCAGTGCGGACGTCGGCTCGTCAAACAGAATCACCGAGGGGTTCAGCGCAAGCGCCCGCGCGATGGAGACTCGCTGCTGCTGCCCTCCCGAGAGGTTGATAGGGTATCTGTCTTCAAATCCCGACATCCCGACTGCCTCAAGCGCATTCCTGGCGATGTCCTCCGCCTCCGCGCCCTTCTTGCGCTGAACCACGGTGAGGCCTTCGGTCACGTTGCGCAGCACCGTCTTGTTCTTGAACAGGTTGTAGTGCTGGAACACCATGGCGGTGTGCCTGCGCTGCGCGAGAACGTCGCGAGACCGCGGCTTGCCCTTCCCATAATCGAGCGAGACACCACCGACCGATATCACACCCGAGTCTGGCCGTTCAAGCGCGTTGATGCAACGGAGCATCGTGGTTTTCCCGGAGCCAGAGGGTCCCAGGATGCTCAGGACCTGCCCTTGCGACACATCGAAGGACACGTTTTTGATGACTTCCACGTCCCCGAAGGATTTTTTCAGCCCGTGGACGGACACCACAGGGGCACCCGCCGGCGTTGCCCCGGCTTCCGCGTTCAACTCTGCCATAATGGTCCCTGTTGTCTGCGCCGGGCGCATGGAGCCCGAGGTGGCGGCAGAAGCCATCGC
>CAYVHC010000127.1:0-3105 GCA_964451025.1 uncultured Bifidobacteriaceae bacterium | reverse complement strand
AAGGCCTGACCGCCGGCAGCATGTACGGCATCCGGCAGCATGCGCGGCACAACACGTTCGCCTCGCACGTCAGCCTCGCCGCCTGCCACGACTCGCGCGTCCAGCTGACCGGCGGCGACGGGTGGGGCGGCTTGCGGCTCCTCGACACGCAGGCGCAGGCGGACAGCGGCGCGAACGTCGGGTCCGCGACCGACGTGACGATCCTCACCGAAACCAACGTGATGGCGAGCATCGAAATCCAGTTCGGAACCAACCGGATCAAAGACAAGATGGAACGATGGGTGCGCATGCTCGCCTACTCGCCGATGCCACGACGGGGACTCCTATGCGTCTGGCTGGCCTCGCCCATGACGCACGACGGGGCGGACAATTTCCCCGCCGCCATGAACGCGATGTCGCAACTGCCGGAGATGGCCGTCGGGGTCCCGCCGGTCGCCCAACGCATGGGGTATGCGATGTGGGAGGACTGGTTCGACCATGGTCGGCCGACCGGCAGGTTCGGCGAGTACACGGACGTGTTCGGGACACGCCGCAGCATCTTCGACCCGGCATGGCGGCAGTACACGCCCACGCACGTGAACGGCATCGACGGGATCCGCGACTGGGGCTGGCGGCAGATGCGCGACGAACTCCAGAGGGCATGGAACTGGGACACCGGGTCATGGCGGTTCGCCGACCGGTGGCGCGGCGGATTCTACGGGTTCGCCACCCCACACGACCCGACCGTCATGGCGAGCATGAAACCCGACCCGGACGAGGAGGAAGGGGAGCCGGATGACCGTTGAGACAATCGGCCCGGCACGCGGCAGGCACGACGAGCAGCACCGGCAACGGCTCGCCATGCTCACCGCGATCCACGACATGTGCGAGCGGGGCGAACGCGGGAACGTGATGCCGACACTCATGGCGAACCTCGTCGCCCACCCGGTGGTCAAGACCATCCGGCTCTGGCAGTTGGACAGCGTCATGTTCGGCACGGAACGCCGCCGCGCATGCCGCACCATCCGCAAGATGCGCGACATCATCCACGACCAGACACCACGCAGCGACGCGCTCCTCACCCTCGGCTGGGCGTTGGAGGACCGGGACGCGACCGTCCGCATGACCACGTGGCTGTGGCTGCTCGGAGAACGCGAACACTTGGTGGAATACCGGCTGCCGGACGGATTCCCCTATGCACTGCTGTACGACGACAAGGAGGAACGGGAATGAGCGGACAGGGATGCTGGCACAAGGTCGAACGCACACTCCTCACATTGGATGAGGACCAGATCAGGACACGGGCGAACACCGCCGCCGCACAGCTCGGCGACACCGTGCTCCTGCTCATCCGGTCCGGCGACCAACCCGTCAGGGAGTATCTGTACGGGCGGACCGACCGTCTCACCCAAGCCGGCAACCTCGCCGGGTTCACCGTCACCGGCATCGGCGACGACTACCCGGAACTACCCGACGACATCACCGCGTCACGGCATGCGATCGTCCCATGGCGGGCACGATTGAACACGGTCAGCAACATGGAGAAGCTGCGCGAACGCAGTCAGGAAGTCCGCAAAAGCGTCGAAGCGCTGATGCCGGCCGACTCGTATGTGAGCGTCAGCCTCCGCAAACGAGGCCCGTTCGAACAGGCGCGCATCCGCGACTGGGTCGCCGACGAAGGCAACACCGTCGAAGATGAGAACGAGTACGTGCGGGCGAACACCATGTGCGCCCGCATCACCGCGGGCGCAGCCGACCCGGCGCAGGCGCGGGGCTTGGCGGCAAGCATCGGACAGGCGGTCAGTATGCTCAGCGACATGGGCGAGCATCCGAGCCTGCCACGGTTCGGCCTGCTCGCCGCAAGCATCGCCACGACGGCCGCCACGACCGTATCGACCCTGTTGAGCCCGCTCGACTGGAAGGCGCTCATCGTCCCGCTCATCATGCTCGCCGGCGTGCTCATCGCCTACTTGGTCGGGCGTATCGTCCGCGTCCAACTGCCCGACTGGTGGCTCCTGTTCCCCTTGGGCGCACTGCTCGCCATACTGCCCGCGATCAGATGGACGATACCCATGTGGGCGCCGCTCATCCCCGCCGCGACCATCATCCCCGCAACCGTCCGATGGACACGCCGCGACCTGTACGACGACATCATGCACACCCCGTACAGCCGGTTCGCGTTCAAGATGAAACGGTTCGCCACGACCGCCGACAAAGAGACACGCATGGGCGACCTCGACCAACGCAACCGTGTCACCGACTACCCGCTGCACCGCAGCACCCTCATCATGCCGCCGTTGACCGTGGCAAGCCTGTACGCGCCGGTCGGCGACGCGGCGGCGCTCCAACAGGACCTGCACCCCGTCCCCGAAACCCTCGCCCACGACGGGGTCATGCTCGGCATCGACCAGACCGGCCGCACCGGGTACATCGACCCCGGGCAACTGTACAAAGGCGTCGCCATCGTCGGCGAGCAAGGCTCCGGCAAAAGCGTCCTCACCTACGGGTTCATGCAATGGGCGCTCAACCACCGGCAGGACACGCCACGCACGGTATGGGGCGCGGACAGCACCGTCATCGACTTCGCCATGAAGGACGACCACGCGCTCGCCGCCATGGCCCGATACCACGGGAGGCACGGCCACCCCGCGTCACGCACCGTCACCTATCTGGCCGACCCACGCTACAAGACGCTCGACCTGTGCGGACTGAAAGACGGGAAGGACGCCTACCAGACCGCGACCGGCATAGCCGCCGCCCTCCAATACTCATTCGACGACGGCGACATCCGCAATGATTCCCTCGACATCATCACCACCGCGATGACCATCGCCGTGGCCGCCACCCGCTACGAGCAGGCGCGGCTCCGATACGAAGGAGACAAACCGCCCATCCCGCTCGCCGACAGGATCCACAACCTCGCCAGCGACCGACAATGCTACGGCGCCGACCGCGCCCAACCCCAACAGTCACCCATCGGGTGGGCGCTCATGGCGCTCTGCGGCTCAGACGGGCAGACCGGCTCCGCCCGCGCACTAGGCAAGACCATGCGCGCGCTCGCCTTGGAACAGCCCGACAACCCGGATTACGTGGAAGCGAGCCGCGCAGCGGAACAGCTGTATGGGA
>CAYVHC010000126.1:0-3160 GCA_964451025.1 uncultured Bifidobacteriaceae bacterium | reverse complement strand
AAATACTGCTGGCGGTTCAGGTTGGTCAGGTCCACCACGTCGAAGTCGATGAGGTGCAGATGACCCACGCCTATGCGCGCCAGTGCGATGGCCGCCGTGGAGCCCAGTCCGCCGCACCCGCAGATGGCGACGCGGGCGGCGTCAAGCTTGGATTGCGTCTGCTCACCGTGACGTTCAAGAAGCGCGTCGCGCACTTCTTTCTCGCTCACCAGTTCCTTGGCATCGAAATGTTCGCCGGCGAAGGCGCGCGAACGCTTCTCGACCTGCTCAGGGGTGGCGCTGGGAATGAATTCGGCCATCGCTCAGCCTCCCTGCACGAACGACACGATTTCGACCGTGTCGGAATCCTTGAGCATCGTCGTGGCGCGCTCGGCGCGTGGCACGATGTTTCCGTTGAGTTCGACTGCCACCCGGGCAGGGTTGAGTCCGCGGGATTCGACGAGTCCCGCGACATTGAGCGGACCGTTGAGGGTCTCGCTGCTGCCGTTGACTTTCATGCGGCGTGTTCCTTCCTATGCCATGCGTGCGCTGCCTTGTGATGCACACTGTGATGCGTGTGCGCAACAGCGCACCGCTGTGCATCCCCTGCGGCGTGTGCATTCCGCAATCCGCCGCACGCCATGCCCTGCCCTGCGATGGCGCGGCGGTGTCGCTGGAATGTCTGCGGCATGCGCCGGGGATGCATTGCAAAAAAGGGTCACCGCGAAATCCGTACCCTAGGTGGTGCGCCCCGCGATGACCCTGCATCTACTGCAACCGGATCCACCCGTTGGAGGATGCTCTCCCTCTCCCCGCTCGTGCGTGCGCCGGCGTTCATCGTTGCATGGCAGCGAATCTGCATGCCGGTGGCACGTGTGGGAGTGAAAAATGGCGAAGCGCATCGACAGATACACGTGATGCGAAACTCATACCGGCCGTGCAACGATGCTGCTTCTTCAGCAGCCTTGCAGTGGTCGGCGCGTCCTTACGGCGGCATTATCCGCATCAAGTTCGGTCGAAGCGATTGCTTCCTCTCAGCCTGGGTTGGCTCCCGTTGAGTTATGTTTTCACTGTAGCAAACAACCCGCCAAGATGCATAAGGGGCGTTTGGCAAGCGCCGCGCAGACCCGCCATTGCAACGTCTGGCACGGCGTGTCCCGACGCACGCCCGCGTCCGCGCTATCGTGGAGGCATGAACGCACGCTCGAACACATCACCGTCTTCCCCGTCATCACCATCATCCCCAACCACCGACGCAGCATCACCCGCCAGCCCGGTCCGCGGCACATCGCAGGCCGAGGTGAACCGTCGCACCGTCGAGCGCTTCCTCGCCTCCGGCCACGGGGATGCGCTGCTGCACCGTCACGAGCTGTTTTGCACCGATGCGATCAGCGGCTTGTGGACCACGGATTCCGGCGCCCCGGCATACGCCCAGGGCCGTGACAACATCGCCATGTACGACGTGTGGAGTTCGCAGCACTTCCCCGATTGGGAATGGTTCAACGTGCACATCTGGACCACCGATGACCCCGATTGGCTGTGGGCGGAGGCGGATGGTCGCGGCACCGTGATTCTGCCCGGCCATGATCCGGTGCATTACGAGAACCACTTCTTGTATTCGTTCGAAATGCGCGATGGGCTTATCGCCCGCGAGCGCGAATTCATGAACCCCATCATCGAGATGAAGGCGCTGGGGCTCACCACCCCCACCATTGACCTGGGGGATTTCCCGCAGGCGTAGGCCGCGCAACGCAACGGCGACCACAACACAGGGCGACCACAACACAGAAAGGCATATCATGACGATCACATCCCGCACCGATGCGCCGACTCCCCATGCCGCGCAACCCTCCGATACCCCTAACAACACTCCCAACGACCATGCCGTCACGCCGACCATCGAATTCGCCGGCGCCACGGTGCCGCGCATTGGATTGGGCTGCATGGCGCTGTCGATCGAGGGCCATCCACGCCGCAGCACGGCCATCGGAGTCATCCATGCCGCGCTCGACGCGGGCGTGCGCTATCTCGACACGGCATGGTCGTACTATACGCCCGGCGAATCCGACGACTGCGAAGAGTACGGCGAGCGCCTTGTCGCCGAAGCCTTGCGCACATGGGATGGACCTCGCGATGAAGTCGTCGTCGCGACCAAAACCGGATACCGGCGCACGCTCGTCGATGGCGAGTATGGCTGGGAGGCGTGCAGCGACCCGGATACGATGATTCGCAATGCCAAGGAATCATGCGTCGCGTTGGGCGTCGACCACCTCGATTTGCTGTATTCCCACTGCCCCGATCCGGCTGTGCCCTATGAGGATGAGATGGGTGCGCTACGTCGCCTGCTCGACGAAGGCGTCATCGCGCACGCCGGCATTTCGCGCGCCAGCGTGGAACAGATTGACATCGCGCGACAGATTCTGGGCGAAGGTCTGGCCGCCGTGCAAAACAAGTTCAACCCCGCATACCGCGATGAAGAGGACACGTTGCGCCATTGCGAGGCCCTCGGCATCCCCTTCGTGGCGTGGAGCCCGCTAGGCGGGTACCTGGAACAGGTGAGCATGACGCGCTTCGTGCCGTTCCGGCAGGTCGCCGCGGATCATGGCGTGAGCTACCAGCGGGTCACGCTCGCGTGGGAGCTCGCGCAAAGCCCTGTGTTCGTGGCCATTCCCAGTGCGCAAAACACGATGGAGCTGGCCGATGATGTTCAGGCGCTCGACCTTCGCCTCTCCGACGAAGACCTGGCGCAGCTGGGCTGACACATGCCGCTGCGTCGCGACGGTTCCGTTAGCTTTCACAGCTCCAGGCTTCGCGACACAGGCCTCACAGCGCCGTCCTTACAGCGCAGTCGACGTCACAGCGCCGCTGGCCTCACAGCACGTGGAAATGACGCAGAGCGTTCATGATGCCGTCATGGTCCACGTCATCGGTCACGTAGTCCGCGGCGGCTTTCGCATCGTCGGTCGCATTGCCCATGGCAACGCCCAGCCCTGCGTAATCCAACATCTCGACGTCATTGCCGCCGTCGCCAAACGTCATGACCTGGCTGCGGGTCCACCCGTATTTGCGCATGAATCGCTTGATTCCTGCGGGTTTGCCACCGTCCGCGGGGCAGATGTCCGTGAAATCCGGATGCCAGCGCAACGCCCTGCAATGTGGCATGACCGCCATAATCTCGTCC
>CAYVHC010000125.1:0-3187 GCA_964451025.1 uncultured Bifidobacteriaceae bacterium | reverse complement strand
TTAAAGAAGCGGTCGTATCCGTAGTAAAGAAGGGATTACCGGTTCCAGGATGCGACGGCGGCAGCACGGCGATGGCCGGCGAAGGAGCCCGGAGGCTCGATGCCGGCCGGTTCGCGAATCACCACAGCGGGATGACGGACCCCTTGTACAGCTTGTCGATGATTTCCTTGGATTGGTCGCTGCGATAGGCGTCGACGATCTTCTTGTAGGTGGCGTTGTCCTTATCCGCGGTGCGCGCGACGATGATGTTGTAGTAAGGCTTGGAGGCGTCATTCACAGGCTCGCTGTAGATGGCGTCGGTCTTCGGGGTGAAGCCTGCGTCCAGCGCCATGAAGACGTTGATGACGCTGGCGCCCACGTCAGGCAGGGACCGGGCGGTCTGCGATGCCTCGACCTCGGTGATCTTGAGGTTCTTGGGATTGGAGACGATGTTGTCTGGAGTGGGATTGGTCCCCTCGTCGTACTTGAGGGTGATCAGGCCTGCGGACTGCAGAAGAAGAAGGCCACGCGCAGCGTTCACCTCGTCATTGGCGATGGTCACTTCGGAGTTGTCCGGGATGTCCTCGGGTTTGCTCGCCTTCTGGGAATACAGGCCGATGGGGTTGAGCACCGTTTCGCCGATGGCGGTCAGGGCGTTGTCGTGGGTCTTGTTGAAGTTGTCCATGAGGATGTAGCCCTGGAACGCGTTCAGGTCGATGTCTCCCTTGGCCAGCGCTTCGTTCGGCTGGATGTAATCGGAGAACTTGACGAGTTCGATGTTGATGCCTTCGCCTTTGAGGTTCTCGATGATCGGATCCCATACTTCGTTGCTGTCGCCCACGACGCCGATCTTCACCGTCTGCTGGTCTGACGACGACGAGGAGGAGGTGCCGCACGCGCCCACCGAAACGGCGAGCAGTGCGCCGATGGCGGCGGCAAGTCCCTTACGAATTCGCGGTGCAATGGTGTCCCTGAACACAATGATGCCTTTCTCTGACTTTTATTACGGGGAACATTGGGGAACTGGTCTTGGGGAACTGAGCCGGTCGCGTCCAATCGACTTCTTCACAAGATACGGGAAGGCATCAGGCGGGTGCGCGGCGTGGTTATCGCTTTTGTCTATGGGCTGTCATCATCCCTGTCGCTACTGCGAGCGTCGACGGCCCGCGGGAAGACTCCCCGAACATACCGATACCCATGCAGGGATAGGCATCGCAATCCACCGTGCAGGGGTTTGTGACCGCCACGCTTCGTGAATGGCGGTCGCCGGCGGGTTACCGTGGTCGCAAACCTCTGCGGGGTTGCACCGCATGGCGTCGATGCAGAGGTTGGCGCCCGTCGCCTGACGCCGACGGGCGAAGACGGCGGTGCATCAATTGCCGTACAGGTGGTAGACGTCCGGGGTGTTGCTGTTGGTGGCGTAGATACGGTAGTTCAGCCCGCTTGTGGTTCCGCTGGCCGGTGTTTTCGTCCCGAACGGGAGGGGATTTCCGTCCGTGTCGTCGAAAGGCCTTTGAGCGCTGTTACGAATACCGCAGCCATAGAGTAATACGTGCCGGAATCGGTTCAAATGGATTTCTGGTCGCTGCATACCCCAAATCATGGGAGAATCTTACCGTCATGGGGAAACGCCATCATGCTCGATTTTCTACAGGGCCCCATATGGATGAGTGATTCAGGACAGGGAGCCTCAAACAGGCATTCCCTTGATTGACGACGACTCCATCGTCCAATCTATTAGCCGCGATATTCGGTAAATGCATTTCGGATATTTACATTTTGATACCGATGACGAGGCCTGCTGGTTCGACGGAAATCAAGAACGGAAAGATAAGTGGAAAATGCTTGCGATGCTCAAACAACTCGGCAATCGTCTCAATGAAATCAATGACGGTAGTTTCACCGTGAACGATTTGGAGACCTCTCGAGTTGAAAAAACTTTGATTGCCGATTGCCGCGCTGGATGCTCTCGGCTCGCCGCTTCCTTATGCGAGCGCTTGGCGGTAGATCTCCCGGTCCTCGTCGCCGAAGACGTCGAACACCACGCGGCACACGCTGGAGCCGGCGTGAGAGTCGAGCCACGCGCGCACGGTGCCCACGGCGATACACGCCGCCTCGCGCTTGGGGAAGCGGAACACGCCGGTCGAGATGCAGCAGAACGCCACCGTGCCCAGGCCCTCGCCCGCCGCGCAGTCCAGCACGCTGCGGTAGCATGACGCCAGCAGCCGCCGGTGTTCGTCGGTCAGCTCCCCGAACACGATGGGGCCGACCGTGTGGATCACATGCCGCGCCGGCAGGTTGTACCCGCCGGTCAGAAGCGCGCGCCCAGTGGGTTCCTCGGCGAGCGCGCCGCCCTCGCCGCGTGCCTTCATGATGCGATAGCATTCCTCGCGCAGCTCCACGCCCGCCATGGTGTGGATTGCGTTGTCGATGCACATGTGCAGCGGCGCGAAGCAGCCCATCATGCCCGAGTTGGCAGCGTTCACGATGGCGTCCGCGGCGAGCGTGGTGATGTCGCCTTGCCATAGCGCCAGGCGCGGGTCGAGCGGTGCGGCCGCGAGCGCCATAGGGTCGGTGATTCCCTTGGACGCGGTGATGGCGCGCAGCACCTGTGACTGCTCGCGGTAGAAACGTTCGGGCAGCGTGTGCCCGGTCTCGCCGTGCGGCATGCGCACGTTGCACAGCGCGCGGTAGAGGAGGAACGATTGCTCCGTGCTGTCGGGCACCGGAGCCCCCGCATATTCGGGCACTTCCTTCTCGAGGCATCCGATGAGGTACGTGAGGCTGCGCCGCATGTCCCCGTCCGCCATCGAAGCGTCCGTCCACGCGTCGTTCCCTGCGTCATCCCTTGCTTCATTCCGCATCTCGTCCATCGTCCCGTCCTTCCCTGCCGTGCCGGCTTGCACGACCAAGCACGCAATCCTTCCGAACAATCGTATGCGCCCGGCGAACCAAGCGCCCCGCACCGCTCAGCCCAGCGCGCGCACCACGTCGGCGATGTCCGCGTCGATGCACACCGACCTTCCCGCTATCTGCTCCGGGCACCACGCCTCGCCTTTGCTGACGCAGGCGTATGTGGCGTTCGGGTTCGCAGCCGTGAGCTGCCAGAACGGGTATTTGATGATGCCCGGCGTGTTCATGCCCACGCCCAGCTCCTTCCATACATACGGAAGAGCCCAGACTATGTACCATATCAATAATATGGCTG
>CAYVHC010000124.1:0-3220 GCA_964451025.1 uncultured Bifidobacteriaceae bacterium | reverse complement strand
AAGTGCGCGATGCCGATTCACGGTGAGAACCGCCACCTGGTCGCCAACGGTTTGGTTGCCGTCAAGACCGGCGTGGCTCCGGACAATGTCGTGCTTGCGGAGGACGGCGATGTCGTTGACCTGTATCACGGCAAGGCCGCGATTGTCGGTTCCGTGCCGTGCGGCTACGTGTATGTCGATGGTGATTCGGTCGGCGAGCTGACTGACGAGGATCTTGAGAAGCGTCGCATCCTTGGAACCGAAGGCTTTGTCTCCAGCTTCGTAGTGGTCAATACGGATACCGCGGACGTCCTGTCCGGTCCGAAGATCTACTTGAACGCTGTGGCCGAGGATGAAAGCGAGTTCGACAAGGTTCGTCACCAGATTGTCGAACAGTTGCAGGACGCGATGATGCAGGGCACGCGTGACACGCATAAGCTCCAGCAGATCATGCGCCGTACGCTCGGCAGTTGGGTCGCTCGGCAGCTGCATCGCAAGCCGGTGATTGTGCCGGTGGTCGCTGATATCGCTCAGCGCGATGAAACCGATCCGCTGCTCTGACGTGTAGACGATCAGCGCAAACACAGTATGACGAGCGTCATCCCGACGATTTCGGGATGACGCTTCCTTGTTTCTTCCCGCTTCGGCTTCGCATTCCTTGCATACACGCACCATGTCGGTGATGGACATTGCCCGCACCATGGCGTAGAATCGTGGTGGTACAGAAACCAGTGCGGAAAGCACTGAAGCATGAATAGCAAGCGGCGCGGCGTGGCTTACACGTCGCGCCGCAATGTTTTACAACGAATACGGCATCAAGCGCGAGAGGTCCGACGCATACAGCCCAAGTTCACGGCGAGCGCACCACGTCGGGCGAGCATTCGAAGACACGCAGCATAAGCCGTAGAAGGAAGGAGCGACATGCCAGGCTCGAACCTCACGAGGCAGGAAGCACAGGAACGCAAGTCTATTGTCAAGGCGCCCGTCCATTACACGGTCAGCCTTGATTTGACGCAGGGGGCTGAAGATTTCGGCTCGACTACTACAATCACCTTCGGCGCGAGCACGGGACAGAGCACGTTCCTTGATCTTATTGCCGACGAGGTCCGTTCAGTCACGTTGAACGGCAGAAGCCTCGACCCGGCGACGGTGTTCAGCGATCATCGTATCCGCCTTGCCGGCCTGCTTGAACATAATGAGGTCACTGTTGAGGCGCGCTGCCAGTATTCGCATACGGGTGAGGGCTTGCATCGCAGTGTCGACCCGTCTGACGGCAATGTGTACTTGTACACCCAGTTCGAGGTGCCGGATGCCCGTCGCGTGTACGCGGTGTTCGATCAGCCTGATGTGAAGGCGATTTTCGATTTCCACGTGCTTGCCCCGCAAAGTTGGATTGTCACGTCGAATATGCCGGTCACGTCCACTGAGGATGTGGATCAGCTTACTGCGGATGGCACGCTCGGCGACCATCCGGCTGAGCGTTCGCGCAAGTGGGATTTCGAGCCTACGCCGGTGATGAGCTCCTATTTGACTGCGATTTGTGCTGGACCGTACGCGCAATGGCATGCTGAATATTCGAATGCGGACGGCCGTACTGTGCCGATGGCCTTGTACTGCCGTCAGGCGCTGAAGGACGCGCTTGAAGCGGACGTTGCCTCATACGGAAGCGGGCATCACTGTGGCTGGGTGAATATTCTTGCGTACATTGCCTCGGCAAACGGGGGAAATTTTTCATCATACCGCAGTCAGGATGTAAAAAAGCTTGTGTCCCGGCTTGAGGCGGGTGAGACGCTCGACGCAATTGTCAGCAACAAAAAGCTGTACAATTATTACACCGAGGCATACGGTGCGGTACTCGGAGGACTTGTCGGAGAATATACGAAGGTCACTGTAGGCGAGGACGGCAGTGAGACATATGAGAAAAAGTACGGTCTGCGTGCCTTTTCACCGATAGCGGACGGATATTATTACAATCACTATGACGATTTCGGCGCGTCCCGTTCATACGGATACCGCCGCAGCCATCTCGGTCACGACCTGATGGGAAGCGTCGGAACACCGATAATTGCCGTCGAAAGCGGTTACGTCGAGTGCTGCGGCTGGAATCAGTACGGCGGATGGCGCATCGGTATACGTTCCTTTGACGGTCTGCGCTATTACTATTATGCTCACCTCAGGCGCGGACATCCTTACTGTGACATTTATGAAGGAAAATTCGTAAACGCCGGCGATGTCATAGGCTACCTCGGAATGACCGGGTACAGTACGAAGGAGGACACAAATAATATCAACGTCCCACACCTGCATTACGGTCTTCAGATAATTTTCGATCCGTCACAGAAGGACGGAACCAATCAGATATGGATAGATATGTATGCCCTGACAAACTTTCTTTCGTCAAGCCGTTCCGCAACCCGCCGCGACAGCTCCTCCGGTGAAAGCGTTTCAAAAGTCTACTACCTCTATCCCGAAACTCCCGACTGATCTGTTTTTTATTCTTTTCCGTACAGTATTCAGGCAACAGCCGCCAAAAAATTAACAAAAACATCTTGCAAAAAATGCGCATATGTGGTACGCTATCTGTATATACTACCGAAAGGATGCAAAAAAATGGATTTGGGATTCAGTCTTAAAGCACTGATACGGAAAATTTTCACTAACACCTGTATATTTTTTACCGTAATAACAGCGGTTTATGCCATTGTGGTTGCCGCCGTATATGTCGATGATGACGAGGTACTGCTCGACGCCGGAAGAGTTATTCTGTTCTTTGTGTTTTCCTTTATGTTCTCGGTTGCAAACGGGATACTGAGGATCACATCTCTTCCTATGTGGGCAAGAACCGTAATTCATTTTCCGATAACGGCAGCCGCATTTTATATCTGCTTTCTCATGCCGATAAATCCTACACCGTCAAACACTATAGTCGGGATGTCGGTATTCACCGTTGTATACTGTGTTGTATTCGCCATAGCGGCGCTTGTGCGGTCGAGATATAAGTCACTCGGAGCCAAGGAAGAAACCTACAAAGCCCAGTATGCAAAAAAAGATATAAAGCGCTGATATTCCGGGCTGATACAGAGCGCCGGATCCCTGTCCGGAAAGGTGTGTTTTCACAATTGCCGGAAATGATTAAAAAGAAAAAGCTGTCAGTAATATTCCTGTGTTTTACCCTGATCATCTCTCTGCTTTTCGGCGGGTGCGCCCGCGGCGGGGCTGAAGAAACCGTAGCGACAAGAGC
>CAYVHC010000123.1:0-3229 GCA_964451025.1 uncultured Bifidobacteriaceae bacterium | reverse complement strand
TAGAACCCGCAGAGTTCGCACGAGTGCCAATGGCAAGGTCGGGGCCGTAGCCCAGTCGCACGAGGTCGGAGGCGACGCATGGGTCGAACGCCCCGCCGGTGGCGGCGTGGAAGGTGTCATAGATGTCGAACAGCGCGGCGGCATAGTCGGGGAATGCGATCATGCGCGTCTCGCCGCGTTCTGCCGTTGCCATGGCGTCGCCGCCGATGCCATCGCTGCCACCGACGCTGCCAGCGATATCGCAGCTGCTGCTGCCGATGCCTCCGAAGTCGCCGCGAGCTATCATGCCCACCTTCGACGTGGGGGAAAATCTGCTGAATGCCGATTCAAAATTCGAGACCGTCTCACATAGTGAATGCTTCAACGCCTCGTCGAAAGGCTCCCCGGACTGGATGATGATGCCGGTTCCCACCGCCTTCGGCATGGTCGTGATGAACGGCAGGCGCGTGCTCAAAGGCTGTGATTGCAACGGTTGTGCCTCCTTGTAGCGACGGGCGGTCGAAGGGTGGCGCGGGGGAGTGCGCCCGCGTTCGTTCGCGTGATTCTATGACGGAAAAATTTGAAAAACAAGACTGTTTTTTCATTTTCGCCTTCCGTAAATTCCATTCTCGGAAACGCATAACGGAAAGCGAGGCGCACGGCATGTCCATGCACATCATGCCAGAACAGTCCACGGCACGGCAGCAGCCGCAGTCTTCGGCACACCGGGGACCTTTCGTCACACCCCCGGCCGCTGGAGCGGTGCCTGGACTGCGCCTCGCACATGTGAAGCCTTGGATGCGTTTCTTCCACTCACTGCTGGTGCTTGCCCTCATGTGCATGGCAGCGTTCGTTGTTCCCGCCGCAGATTTCGCAATGGCAGACACCAGCAGTTCTTCCTCGTCAACCCAATCCGCATCCTCCTCGGATTCGGCAAGCACCAGCACCATCTACACAGAGGCGACGGACGCGGACTCGTGGACCCAGATCGCCGGGCGGGTGTCCGACCAGCTGGACGAAGCCGTCTCCGACTACACGAACGGCGACAAGGCGGGTGCACGTTCCGCCGCCCAACGCGCCAACAACCAGGTCTACGCCGCATCCAATCTCGCCAACGCAATCTCCGTCACCGATCCGGACGCCTACGCGCAGCAGAGCGCTGCATTCACCACGTTCACCCAGTTGACGCTCAAGGATGGCGCGGGCTCCGACCTCGCAGCCCAGCGCGACGCCCTCGAAGCGTCCATCAACGCCAGCGCCGCCGCCCTCGACGCCGATTCCTCCGTCTCCGACCCGCGCACCTACGCCTCCCAGCGCACCGCGCAGATCCAATCCGAACGCCGGAGCCTCGACGCTAACAAGAAGCGCGTCAACGAAGGGCGTGGCGACCGCACGTGGAGCGACGTGGCAGCCGAGATGACCGACATCCTCGATCAGGCGATCGCCAAGACGCAGACGGGTGACGGCCGCGCCGGATCCGACCTCGTGAACACCGCGTACTACCAGTATTACGAGAAGCTCGGCTTCGAGAAAACCGTGATGAACGCCATCAGCGGCGCCCGCGTCTCCCTCGTCGAAAACCAGTTCAAGACCTGCCGCAAAGACATGGTCGGCACCACCGGCGCCAGCCTCACGCAGACCGAGCAGGACGTCGAACAGCTCAAGTCCATGCTCACCGAAGACGCGGGAATCCTCGACGGCGGCGCGGCATCGAACGTCAACCCTGTCAAGAAATTCTTCAACTCATCGTTCGGCCAGGCGTTCCTCATCCTCCTGCGCGAAGGGCTCGAAGCGATCCTCGTGGTCGCCGCCATCATCGCCTATCTCATCAAGACCGGCAACAAGCCCGCGGTGAAGTTCATCTACCTGGGCATCCTGCTGGGCCTGGTGACGTCGGGAATCATGGCGGTCGTGCTCAACATCGTCTACGGCGCGTCCGGCGCCAACCAGGAGCTCGTGGAAGGATGGACGGCGCTCGCGGCAATGCTCATGCTGCTGTTCACCGGCAACTGGATGCTCTCCAAGTCGTCCGTCGAATCGTGGAACCGTTACGTGCACACGAAGACGGAGGCGAGCGTCGCCGCCGGAAGCGTGCTGTCGCTGGCGTTGCTGTCGTTCCTCGCGGTGTTCCGCGAAGGCGCCGAGACCGTGCTGTTCTACCAGGCGTTGCTGGGCATGGCGGCGGGCAGCGAGTCGCAGATCTGGCATGGCGCTATCGCGGCGGCCGTTGTGCTTGTCATCGTGTTTCTGCTCATCCGCTTCACGTCGGTGAAGATCCCGATCGGCCCGTTCTTCTTCATCACCAGCCTGTTCATGGCGCTCATGGTCGTCGTGTTCGCGGGCGGCGGCTTGCATGAGCTGATCGAGGCGGATGTGTTCGACGGCACGTTCATGCCCACATGGCCCACGAACGACTTCCTCGGCATCTACCCCTACGTGCAGACCGTGGCGTTCCAGGCGGTCATGCTGGTGATCGTCGTGGTGCTGTTCACGGTCTCGACCATCAAGCGCCGCCGTGAGGAGGCCGCCCGCCGCACCGCGGAATCCGCGCAGCCTGCGAAGGGAACCGAGCAGATTGCGGATGAATCCGCGGAACCTGCAAAGGAGTCCGAGCAGCCTGCCGAGGAATCCGCGCAGCCGGCGAAGAACCCCGAGGCGGCCGACAGCGCCCTTCGCTGAAGGCACTGAAGCGCTGAAAGCCTGAAAGGCTGAGGGTGCTGAAACTCAAGACGTGGTGGCGATTCGTCGCGCACCTTTTCCATCCACATCACCAACCCCACACAAGGAGAAAAAACAGATGAACAAGAAGCACATGGCATCGCTCGCGGCGCTTGCGCTCATCATGACGCTGGGAACCGCAGCCTGCGGCACGTCCTCGGCTTCCTCGAGCTCGGCGACATCCACGGCATCCGCTTCTGATTCAGCATCCAGCGCGTCGAGCGATTCGTCGAGCGATTCCGCCGGCTTCGAAGAGATCCCGATCGGCGACGACGTCCAGTCCGGCCCGCTCAACATCGGCGCCGTGTACTTCCAGCCCGTCGACATGGAGCCTTCCGGCATGGGCCTGTCCGCAGCCGAGGCGAGCTTCCACCTCGAGGCGGACGTGCACGCCCTCGCCGACAACAACCTGGGTTACGCCACCGGCGACTTCGTGCCTGACTGCACCATCGAATACGAAATCATCAACAACGCCGACGGCTCCACCGCGACATCCGGCACGTTCATGCAGATGAACGCGTCCGACGGCCCG
>CAYVHC010000122.1:0-3321 GCA_964451025.1 uncultured Bifidobacteriaceae bacterium | reverse complement strand
TCGACTGGCATACCGAGAACCTGCGCAACTACCTGAGCATGGATCCGCGCGTCCCCGAGCCGGTCAAGTGGCGTACCCAGGAGCTCAGCGCGTGGGGCTCCGGCTCCGGCATGCGCGGCATTCCGGGCGACTACAGCTCGCCGTCGCGTTTCGTGCGCGCCGCCTACACGAACGCCCACTACCCGGCACAGAAGACCGAGGAGTCGAACGTCTCCCGCCTGTTCCACACGCTGGATTCCGCGGCGATGGTGGACGGCTGCGCGCTCATGAGCAACGGCCAGTACGAGAAGACGATCTACACGAGCGGCTTCTCCGCCAAGACCAACACCTACTACAAGAACACGTACGAGGATCCGGCCATCAAGAGCTACCACATGGCCGACTTCGACCTCGAGGGGGCGCAGCTGCAGACTGCCGAGTGAGTCGGGTGGCTGGCAGTCTGCTGAGAGGCTGAACCGCTGAACGGTTGAAGGCGGGACGTTAGGCGCGCGGGATAACCGCGGGTCGCCGGCGTCCCGCATTGTTTTTCTTGTAAGTGCCCGTGATATGGGTGAATCGTATACCTGTCATTGCCATGGGATTGGAACAAGTAATGAAAACTTTCGTATTCCGACAATGTTCCATAGCTGACAGCATGAATCTACTTGGTCGCTTCGTCTGGGAATGACATGCCCGGATGAAAGAGTTATTGTGATTCTGTGTGCTTCTGTTTCGGCCAATTTCTCTTGTTTTTGAAGTTGCTGTGTACCGTGATGCCGTGAAGATAACGTGCGTTTGCTGTGATGCTTGTGCGTCTGCTTTGTGTCCAACAGCATGTCGGGAATGCTGCTTGCACGGATTGACTGTGCGCGGAGTATCCAGGGGTTCCCGGCATCTGCTTGGCATCACGAGCTCATCACATTCATAGATGTTCAGTGTGAAATGGTGATTGTTTGCGTCACGGGGAGTAAAGGCGATTGATATGCTCGAGTTGAGTGGTGACTGTAGTAGAGGAATAGTGCTCTTCAGGGTACATTGGGAATCATGGCAATCACTGAGAGCGAGAGCTTCACAGCGCGTAATGTGTTGAAATCACCGCCGTTGGCGTCTTTGCTTATGGAACGCAGTTTCATGAGCAGTGGCGGCGCCATCCGGTATCGTGGACGCTCGACGCGGCAGCAGCATAAGCAGCCCCATCACAACTACTTGGGGGCAATACGGGCAGCGATTCGACGATTCTGGGTTGTTGCTCCATTTCTTCTACTCGTCGCTGGGCAAGGAATGGTCTTTTTTACACTGTCGGGCCCGATAAGCATGCCAGATTACTCCTTGCATGATGGAGGGGCATGGAGTCTCGCCACAGGTCAGTGGCGAGCGCCTGTCAACGATGTGACAGATTCGGACGGCAATATCAAACATGTACAACGACTATCCGGTCCTGCGAACTTGTTTTGTGAGTCGAACGGCAGACGCAATGAGTTGGTGACTGACCTGATTTATTCGCTGGCTGCGAACAATGGAAAGGACCCTGAGCGGGGTGAGCAGCACTCCGCACTCGACAGGTATTCCGCCATGTGCGAATTTGATGGCCGCGCCAACCAATACCTACCGCTTCTTTATGTTCCTCAAGCAATCGGCATGCGACTTGCCATGCACGATTCTCAATGGACGTCTTGGACTCTTCTTAAATCTTCGCGTCTCGCCTCGCTCGTATGCTACGCGTTGGTCGGCGCATTGGCGGTATTCCTTACCGGCGCAGGGAAATGGACAATGACAATGGTGCTCGCTTCGCCAGTGCCGGTATTCTGCGCAGTGGCAGGGATGGCTGATGCGAATGTTATTGTCTATTGTGCCCTCTATGTGGCGATATTCCTCAGATTATCGAGGTCAGGAAAACAATTCGGCTGGAAGCAGACGCTACTGATAGCTCTACTAACCATACCCCTGCCTTGGTTAAAAACTGTCTACACCACGATTGCGCTACTTTACCTGACGTTGCCGGCAAGAATCTGGACTTGGAACAAAAAGCTTGCTGCAATCGGCATATTCGCATTGGTGGACGTTCCTATTCAGTTTTGGTCCGTCCCACGACAGCTTGTTTGGACGTTCCCAGGTACTAACATCGCCACGAATCGAGAGTGGATGCTCTCTCATCCCGGTCGATTGCTCATCATGCTGCTGATTAACGTAGTCTTTCTGCTGACCGTCAGCATTTGGCGATATTGGCGGCAGTGGATGGGGTGGCTACTCCCTATCATTGTCATTACCGCAGCGGAAATTGTGCCTTGGAAAACCGTCCAATCTCGGCTTAATGAAACAGCAGCAGGCAAGTCTATGTCTCGTAATGCATTGATATCTGCCGAGGAAACAAGCGGCAAGGTTGCCAGTGATGATATTGCCGGTGCGTCTTGCGTAGCCGCTGTACGCATCGACGGATCGCAATATCACCTGCCTCACGATGCAGATGGTAAATACGCACGCAACATTGCCATCGGAACAGCGTGTGTGGCTGCCGGCTTGTCCCTGATGTTTCTTTTCCTGTCGCTCGCACTCACGTGGATGCCAGACTTAGCGCAGAGCAATGGAATCATTCTGTTCGCGGGTTCCCAAGAACGTTATATTTGGCCGCTGTTGCCAATGCTGGCGCTTGCGACAACCACACGCCAACAATCTATTACCTCGAAAGACTAGCTATGGAAAGTTTCCCGAGTGCCGGGGCGTTACCTGATATGTCTTGACATTCGCATCAGTTGCCTGGCCATCATCACGACAAGGTAAACATCCTCAGCACTCATACTATGAGTGAATTGCTTGCCTGATATGGTGGTAGACGGATGTCGATGCGATTCCCGCGGGTGTTGGCGGTTCATCGGTGGCTTGTTTGCGACTGCTTTCATAGCAAGCAGCATCACAAGAGTGAACACCTAGGGATAAGAAACGGGCGAGAGAACGTGACATTATTCTCTCGCCCGCTGATGGTAACTGACTGGGATTTGGCTTAGATGAACGGTCGTGCAGCGCCGTTTGGATGCCGGTTGCCTGCGTACATGTTGGCGATCCTGACGCGTGGCGGCATGGCTTCGATCACTTGGTCGTTGCCCAGATAGATGGCAACGTGGCCAGGATAGAAGATCAGGTCGCCGCGCTGTCGCTGACTGACCGGAATATGCAGGAAGCGGGGATCATTGCTCATGTTGTTCGCATCATGGCTGTGCCACGGGTCATACCAGTGCGCGGTCGGATTGTAGTCCTGAAGATTCATTCCGGTCGCATAGAGCGACTGCATAACAAGCCCGGCGCAGTCCACGCCGTTGCCGGGTTGCATGGCATAATCCCAGACAT
>CAYVHC010000121.1:0-3327 GCA_964451025.1 uncultured Bifidobacteriaceae bacterium | reverse complement strand
GACACCCTGCCGCAGCACTCCACCTCGCTCAAGCACCTGGCGGACATCCTCTCCGGCACGCAGACCCGCCTCATCGTGGTCGGCGGCGCAGGCTCGCTGTACGTGGACCCCGAGCACACGACGCAGCTCGTCGACACCCCGGACTTCCCGGACGCCTTCAAGCCGCTCGCCAACGCGCAGGGCAAGGCCCTCGCCGAGCTGCGCGAACGCAAGGACGTGCGCTGGACCTTTGTCTCCCCTGCGGCCGACTTCCAGGCCGACGGCGAGCGCACGGGCAAGTACCAGCTCAACGGCGAAGAGCTGAAGACGAACGCCAAGGGCGAATCCATCATCAGCTATGCGGATTATGCAATCGCAATCGTCGACGAGATCGCCACGGGCAACCACATCGGCGAGCGCATCTCCGTGGTGCGCGCCTAGTAGCGCGCCACAGCGCAGCGCCTGACGGCCGTGTGCCGTCAGGCGCTGCATAGCACAGGCCAGGTCAGACCGTTGCGCCAGCACAACAAGCGCCGTCCCAAGCATCCGCGCATGGGACGGCGCTTTGGCATGCCCGCGCCTAGCGCAGCCGCGACTCGAACACCATCGAGCGATCGCCGAAATACAGCGCGTCTCGCCACGATTCGTTGCCGCCCAAAGCCTTGGTCATCGAATCCTGCACCACGCGCTGCGCCGGCTCCACCTTGGGCTTGACCGGCACGAAGAACCACCGCACCAAGCCCACCACCATGTCTTGTACGGAATGCCACACGCCGATATACGACACAATCGCCCACGTGGTCACGATGGCGTTGAAGCCGGCGAAAACGGCATTGCCCCAGTTCTGCGACAGGTAGTCGGAGTAAAACACGAAGCACGAAAAGATCACAATCGCCCACGGCATCGCCACGTAGAGCGGCGGCGATGCCGTGCGATCCGAGACCTTAGGCGTGCGCACGAACGGGATTCTCGTATTCGTCATGCCTTGCTGAATGGATTTGAGGGTGCCGGCGAGGTTGACGGTGAGAAGCACAATGTTGAAACCGTAGATGCGGAATATATCGGTGCGTTTGTAACCGTTGTATTTGAGGTCCGAGGCGTATGACGCGAAATACGGCAGCGATGCGGCGACCACCCACGGGCTGAGCAGTCGCTGGTCGAACGGATATCCGAGCAGGAATATCAGGCCGAAGCTCGACCAGGCGATGGATGCCATGTAGTTGACGCGCAGGCACCATTCGCCAAGCTTCACCGGCTCGGGCCCGGCTTTGCGCGCGCGCACAATGTTGAAGAACTTGCCGATGATGAGCAGGCCGCCGTTCGCCCAGCGGCGGCGTTGCACGACGAGCGAGCCGAAGTCCGGCGGCGTGGCGCTGTAGCTCAGGCGTTCGGGATAATTGACCAGATGCCAGCCGTAATACCCCAGGTCCACGCTCGACTCGGTGTCTTCGATGACGGTGCGATCCTGGATGTATGTCTTGATTGTGCGGGTGCCTTCCGTGGAGACGACGCAGATGTCGTCGAGCGCACGCTTGCGAATCACCGCATTGGCGCCCACCCAGAACGTGGCGTCGTAATACGTCATGCCTTGGTGCAGCACGTGTTGGATGTCCGTGGTGGCTGCGGCGATGCGTTCGATGCGCGTGGGTGCGCCACGGTACGACGAATACGGCGTCTGGATCACCGCGATGCGCTCGTTGCCGGGTTGTTCGAGCTGGTAAACGAGGCGCAGGCAGTAGTCGCGCAGCAGCATGGAATCAGCGTCGAGCGTGAGCACATACTCGGAGTCGCGCATCACGAAGTCCGGTGCTTCGCCCGGTCGGATGTCGCGCAGCACGATGCCGTCCGCCGACTGCTCGCGCTTGAGTTTATGCCCCATCAGGCCTATGAACGAGTTGAGGTTCATGGCTTTGTTGCCTTCTTGCGAGGTGGAGCAATACTGCTTGCGTTCGAACGACCAGCCGGAGGCGGTGAAGATCCACACAAGGCGGTTGTACAACTGAAGCAGGCGTTCGGCGGGAATCCGTTCGTTAAGGTTCACGGCCTGCCGCAGCGCTTCGTCGGTCTCACCCAATTCCCGGGCGAGGCCGCGCAGCACTTGGTCGCAGAAGAACTCATCCGTGTGGTCTTCCACCACCCAGGAATCCGCTTTCGCGTTAAGCCAGGCGATTGCAGCGGAATAATCCTCCGCGCATTGCGCTACGATGCCGCGCCGGGCATACGTGTGGTCTTGCATCTCATCGCGGGCTTTGTCGCGGGCATCGCGGAAGCGTGCGGCGGGCGCCGCCAGCTCATCCATCACTGTGGGCACGAGGTCGCGGCTGGCCTTGAGTATGCGCCGACGCTCGTCGTCCTGGGGGTTCGGCGGATCGTCGATGAGCAGCACGATGGCTATGTCCGGGAATTCCTGGAGGGCGGCGGACCAGATGGTTTTCTCGACCACCTTGGGCTGCTCCACATATGAGGGGATGAGCACGGTGATTCCTTTGGAATACCCGTGATCGAAATGCTCATCAAGCATGGCGCGCGGAATGCGGTGATGCTTGATGAACCGCCGCATGGCGCCCTGCCGTGTGACGAGATACACCATTGCGCTGAATATCAGCACCGTCACGATCAGCAAATACAGCACGCCTTCGAGCACAAACCGCAGCGTGATGTTCGGGTTGTGCACGAAAAGCGTGAGCACCATCCTCACCATGTACACGATGTAGCACACGACGGTCATGATCATCGCGCAATACCCCGCGACGATCTTCCGACCGGTTGGACGGTCATGCATGATGGACAGCGGCTGTGTGGAGCGTTCCGCGCCCCATTGTCTGCTACGGCCGTCATGCGCACGCTTCGCGGCTTTATGACTTGCCATTTCTCTACCTCAAGTTCGGTTTTCACACAGGCCCATGCAGCGCACGGGCAGTTTTCACACTGTCCGCATAAAATTACGGAAACAGTGAGCTGCAACGTTATACCAAACGCTCTATCCCATGGCCGCATTCCGGTTTGATTCCAGTGTGGAAGCCACCCAACGCTTGGCAACGTTTATCGATACACTAAGGCTAGCGCGATAAAAGGACGCGGAAAGAAGCATGCATGAGTCGCAATAAACCATTGTTCCCAGGCCGCCGCTTTTCCGTCGCTCGTTTCGCGATATTCCTCGTTGCGGTGATTGTCATCGTCGCAAGCGTGTGGGGATGGCTCACCTATACGAAGATTTCGTCAAAGAAACTTCCCTACCCATGGTTCGGGGGCTATGCCGACGTCACATCCACGCCCAGCTACACATTCGAGTCCGACGTGGGCGACGTATACAAAAACGTGGTGCTGGGCTTCATCACGGCGTCCTCC
>CAYVHC010000120.1:0-3358 GCA_964451025.1 uncultured Bifidobacteriaceae bacterium | reverse complement strand
CGTCTTGACAGGCTGCGCGACCCCGCGGCGCGTTCATCCTCGCGCGATTATCTGCGCCAGGCACAGGCGCTGTATGAGCGCCTGGGGGACGCCATGCCCGACGGGTCGCGGCGCACGCTCGAACGGTTCCTGGAGATTCCCCGCCTGGGCAAGTTCGCCCGCATGCACCGTTTGGTGAGCGGCGGCTATCTCAAGTCAGACTTGGTGCGCAACATAGGCTTTTTGCTGTGGATCTAGGCGCTGGCATCGGTGCGCGCAGGCCGTGCCATGCTGCGGCGGCGGTTGGAATAATCGCGTATTGGACCGAGAGGAGGGCGGATGACTGATCTTGCTCAGCGCGCGTTGGAGCAATCGCTGGTCAAGCTTGTGCGCGTCACTCCGGTGAGCAAGATCACCATCGGGGACCTGACACGGGACTGCGGCGTGAGCCGCTCCACGTTCTATTACCATTACCGTGACATCTACGATCTTGTCGGCCAGGTGGTGGTCGCCCGTTTCGGCGTGGTCATCGGGAAGGACCGCGGGCAGGGGTCCTGGCCGGAGGGCCTGCGGCGCGTGATGGAGGAGCTGCGGCGCGATGAGGTATTCATCCGCAACGTGTATGCCGGCGTCGACCATAACAAGGCCCGCGTGTATCTGATGGAGCAGGGCGAGAACCTCATGTATGGCGTCGCCCACCAGGAAGCGGAGGCAATCGGTGCCGATGACGAAGCGGCGCGTGGGGTGGCGCATGTCTACGCGTTCATTTTCGTGGGCGCCCTCGTCGAGTGGGTGAGCGAAGGCATGCAGCGCGACATCGACGAGGTGATCGACGACCTTCGCACGACGCTGGACGGGAGTTTCGCTCATTCCCTGGCCAACTGGAAGCTGCGGAATGACCGAGGTGGCAAGAAGAAACGATAGTTTCATACAAAATCCTCAATCTGTATGAAAACTGCACAGTGTCCGAATGGTTGTGGGTACCGCCCTGCGGCGGGAATGCCGATAATGAAATCGTCTTCCGGCGATGAAGCCGGGGACGCGACCCGACGATGGGTCGAGCGATGCATGCAGGCGGACTGCATGCGATGGGCAAGGAGGGCACCATGTATTATTCCGCAGGCAATTACGAGGCGTTCGCGAAGCCGGACAAGCCCGAGGGCATTGACGACAAGCACGCATACATCGTGGGTTCGGGATTGGCGGGCCTTTCCGCCGCGTGCTATCTGATCCGAGACGCGCAGATGCCGGCCGACCACATCACGGTGTTTGAATCGCTGCCGTTGCCGGGTGGATCATGCGACGGCATCTATGACGCCACGCGCGGCTACATCATGCGCGGCGGACGAGAGATGGACAACCACTTCGAATGCATGTGGGACCTGTTCCGGTCCATCCCCTCCATCGTCAACCCCGGGGAGACCATCTTCTCGGAGTATTACCGACTCAACAAGTCCGACCCGAACTTCTCGCTGTGCCGCGTGACGGAAAAGCAGGGGCAGGACGCCCACACTGACAAGAAATACGGCATGAACCCGCGCGCCACGCAGGAGTTGCTGCGCCTGTTCCTCTCCACTGAGGAGGATCTCGCCGACAAGACGATCGACGACATGTTCGACGACGACTTCTACAACACGAACTTCTGGATTTACTGGCAGACGATGTTCGCGTTCGAGAAATGGCACAGCGCCTTGGAAATGAAGCTCTACATGCAGCGCTACATCCACCATATCGACGGCCTGCCCGACCTGTCCGCGCTGCGGTTCACCCGCTACAACCAGTATGATTCGATGATCAAGCCGATGGTCAAGTACATCGAGGACGCCGGCGGCGTGTTCCAATACGACACGCAGGTCACGAACGTCGTGTGCGACGTGACGCCCACGAAGAAGGTCGCCAAGCGCATCGAATACACGCAGGGTGGCGTCGCCAAGTCCATCGACCTGACCGAAAACGACCTTGTGTTCGTCACGAACGGCTCGCAAGGTGATTGCACCGCCTACGGAAGCCAGGACACCGCCCCGGTCGTCACCATCAAGAACGGCGAAGGCCCTTCGGTGCAGCTGTGGAAGAAGATCGCCGCGCAATCGCCGGACTTCGGCCATCCCGAGAAGTTCTTCAAAGACATCGAGGAAACCAGCTGGGAATCGTGGACCGTCGACACGTCCAACAAGGAGGTGCTGGATGCCATCGAGGCGATCTGCCACCGCGACCCGCTGTCCGGCAAGGTCGTCACCGGCGGCATCGTGACGGCCAAGGATTCCAGCTGGCTGCTGTCGTGGACCATCAACCGTCAGGGGCAGTTCCCCGACCAGCCCGCCGACCACTGCCTCATCTGGGTGTATGGGCTCAACTGCTGGCATGACGACGGCGATTACGTTAAGAAGCCGATGGCGGCATGCACAGGCGCGGAACTGTGCGCCGAATGGCTGTATCACATCGGCGTGCCCACCGACCGCATCGATTACCTGGCGCACAACGAATGCAACACGACGCCCACGATGATGCCCTACGTGACGAGCTTCTTCGAGCCGCGCCGCGCCGGGGACCGTCCGGACGTCGTGCCCGCCGGCTCGGTGAACCTGGCGTTCATAGGGCAATACGCCGAAACGCCGCGTGACACGGTGTTCACCACGGAATACTCGATCCGCACCGGCATGGAGGCCGTGTACACGCTGTGCAACGTGGACCGCGGCGTGCCGGAGGTGTGGGGCAGCGTGTTCGACGTGCGCGACCTGCTGACCGCGACGGTGAAGCTCGCCGACGGCAAGACCCTCGAGCAGATGGACCTGCCGCTCAAGGACCGGCTCGCCCTCAGGGAAGTGCTCAAGAAAGTCAAGGGCACGGACGTCGAGAAGCTGCTCAAGGCGACGGGCGCGCTCTGACCGCGCGGACGGCGGTTTCCCCGGATGGCGTGAACTGCAAAAGCCGGTGATGCTCATCCGATAGTGCACGCCGGACGATAAAAGCCTGTGTGGCTCCGGGCACCGAAGTGCGGAGCCACACAGGCTTTTGCATGTGTCCCAAGGTTTCCCTGGGAGTTCGCTGGGGAGAGGCTTGCTTGAGGGGCCTGCCTCAAGCGGGTCAGGCGGCGAGCAGGTCGAGCATCTGCGGAATCGTCTTCTTGCCGAATTCCACGGTGCGCGTGCCGTCGCTGCCATCCGCAGCGCCGTCGGAGTCGCCGGGCTTCGTGATGACAATGCATGGCACGCTCATCACGTCGTACTTGTCGCGCAGCTCGGGGAAGCGGGCGATGTCGTAGGCTTCGGCGGTGACGGCAGGGTTGAGGCTCGCGATGCGCTGCGCCGACAGCACGGTCGTGGGGCACATCGTGCAGGTGAGCGACACCAGCAGCATGACATCGACCGGCTGACCAATG
>CAYVHC010000119.1:0-3369 GCA_964451025.1 uncultured Bifidobacteriaceae bacterium | reverse complement strand
ATCATCGCGCCATGGACGGGCATGATCCAAAGTGCGCAACCTTTCGGGCACTACCTCGGACGCTCAGGAGGCAACTCTCCGACGTCAACGAGACGGCCAGGCTGCTCGAAGAGACCAGGAAGAGAGAACGCGCGTGCATAGAAAGGGGAGAACGTTGTGACCGTATCCTCCGTCGCGAGGCGGTTCTTGAGACCGACGAATCCAGAGTTCGGGATGAACGCGAACGTCTTAACAACGAGCGGAAGCGGATACGTGAGGACATCGCCGAACAAGTCAGGCAAGAATCGGAACGGATGCGTCGGCGTCTCAAGGAGGACAGCGACAGGCAGCGTGAGCGTGACAAGCGCGTTCTTTTTGCTTTGTGCCTGGGCGTGTGTTCGTCCATGGTGCCGATGCTCGCTGTCGTCATGCAAGGCCGCTGGCAAGCTTTCACTACCGCATTGCTCGACTGGCTTCATATGCGCGGGAAGCAGTTCGCGGTGGTTGGCCAATGGTTTGCTGGTGTCGATGCGCGGCTGAATGAGATCATCCCCAGCGGATGGTGGGATCGGCCACTCGTGTTTCTGCTCATGCTGCTGTTGATAGCCGTGGTTTGTGGCATACCTCTGCTCATAGTGGGCGGATATGTGGTGGCTGTTTTTACGGCGATGAGAGGCTGGCTTGCGGAAGGAACCCTGGGCGTTCATATCGTTCTTTGGACGTTGGCTGCCATGGTGGGCTTTGTCTTGGCTGGGCGTCTCGCCATGATCCCGCACAATCCGATGGGCTGGCCCACTTGGTGGATCCTTCTCACTGTTGCCGCGCACCTGATTTATATGGTGAAGCTGGCGGGCCCGATCAGCCGATTCATTAGGAACAGCTAGGGCATGGGGATGCGATGGACCATGCGGTGTATGAGAGAACGCCTCGAAACGAGTCGTTCCCAAATTGTTGTCACCATGTTGTCATACAGGGTCGTAATCAAGCGGTTAAAGCCGCTAAATCACTGGTATTTAGCGGCTTTGCAACATCGGTCAGGTAGGGTTCGACTCCCGTCATCCGCTCTCGCGATCGCGGTACCGGCTTGGTGCCGCGATTTTTCGTATCTTGACGACTCCCGCCTTCTCAAACCGGTTGCGCTGGGCGGGGGTGTAAACGTAACCGGTTCGAGAAGGCGAGAAGGCAAGAAGACGTGCGGACGGGCAGGCGAGCGCGATCAGCGCAGCGGATACCCGCGTCGTGCCGCCGCTGCGAGTCGCTGCGGCACCTGCAGTACGGTCCCGTCGGGCATCGTCACTTCAATGGGCTGTTCGGGCTTGGCTTTCCAGTGCGCTCGCCGTGAACGGGTTCGCGAGCGTGACATGCGGTATTTCGGCGTGGCCATCAGCCTTGCCTCGCTTTCCATCGGGGGTTCTTCTTGTTGATGACGTAGATGTGCCCGCGTCGGCGCACGAGGGTTGAGCCGTCTTTGCGTAGGAGGGAGTGGATGGATGATTTGACTTTCATAAGCTACTGCCTTTCTTGCTGTGATTGTGGCTGGTATTGCTATTGCCGTCGTCGGTTTCATTGCCGTCGAGACCGCGTTTTCCGTACCTTCTGCGGAATCGCTGGACTTGTCCTGCGGAATCGAGGACGACGGCTTTGCCGGTGTAGAACGGGTGGGATGCGCTGGTCACATCCGCGTTGACCAGCGGGTAGGTGGCTCCGTCGGTCCAGGTGATGGAGGGCAGCCGCTTGGCCTGCCCGGCGAGCGTGGAATGGGTCAGGAAGGTCTCGCCTGTGGTCTGGTCGCGGAATACGACCGGCCCGTATGTTGGGGGGATGTCTGGTTTCATGGTTCTCCTATCGGCTGTTTGGGGTTGATTGGAGGCTGATTGGGCAGTCGCCGGACCAGTGGACGGCGGCGCCTGCCAGGAAGGCTGTTACCAGCTTGATTTCATGACGCCTGGCAGTTCGCCGCGATGGGCTTTGTTGCGCAGGTTGATGCGTGATAGGCCGAATCGTCGGTTGAATGCGCGTGGCCGGCCGTCGATGGCGTCGCGGTTGCGCAGGCGCGTGGGACTGGCGTCGCGGGGGAGCGCGTGCAGTCGGCGCATTGCTTCGGCGCGCTCTTCCGGGGGCAGATGCGGGTCGACCGAATCGTGCCGGTACGTTGCCCGCCGTTCGGCGTATGCCGCGACTAGGCGTTCGCGTTGCCGTTGTTTGGCGATGAGGCTGCGTTTGGCCATATCAGCGGACCTCCCGGAATATCACGCGCTTGCGTAGTGCGGGGTCGAATTTGAGCAGTTCGAGTCGGTCCGGTGTGTTGCGGCGGTTTTTGGTTGTTGTGTAGGTCGATCCGGTACCTGCGGTTGATCGCAGGGTGATGACCGGACGGATGTCGGTGGTTTTGGCCATGGATTTCCTCTCTTCGGTGTGTTGTTGTTCTGGTGCGGCGTGGGGGCGCGGGCTATACGCGTATTTCGCCGTTGGCGACCAGCCGGGCGATAACCGCATTGATGCCGTACTCGTCGATGGTTTTTATGCCGCGTGGCGTCAGCGTGAGGGTGACGCGCCGGCCGAGCGACGGCACGAAATAACGTTTGCGCTGCAGGTTCGGTTCGAAGCGGCGGCGGGTTTTCCTATGTGAATGGGATACGGTGTTGCCCTTGCCGGCACGGGAGCCGAGGACTTGACAATGATTGCTCATGTGCTTCATTATAGATATTGAGAATCATTATCGTCAAGTGATTGTAGAAAGGCCGTGCCATGCCACGCCATCCATCGTTGCCATCATGGGGAAACGCCGAAGCCGGAACCCCGCACGCCAATATCGTTCTGCTGACCGGAGTCGACCGTCTCGCTCTCGACGCCGTTGCCTTCTCCCTGGCGGATTCACGCCCCTCAGTACGCGTCGCCACCTACGACGTAACGCCCGACCCCGACTCGCCAACCGGCCTGTCCCTGTCCAGAACCATCTACGAGCCCGGGGACGACAGCAATCTGCTCGGCGGTGACGCCACCATATTCTCCATGGATGATTGCTGTCTGACCTGCGCCTGCAAGCACGATCTCGTGCGCGTGATGAACGCGGCCCCTGAATGGTCCGGAACCATGCTCGCTGTACTGCCAGTCGGGATTGAAGGGACTGCGGTCGCACAGTATCTCGCTGACAGTTCAATGCTGGGCGATCTGCCGTGTGCAGTTGACACGATTCACGTCGCCACGGCAGTCGGCATGGACGGCTTCGAATCAAAGCTCTTCGACGATGACCGGCTCGTCATTGCTGGGACGGCAGACGACGACACCGTACTCGACGCACGCTCAACCGGCGTCGTACAGGCGCGACTCATCCGCGAAGCCGCGCACGTACTCATGCTGCCGACGCTCGCGGCGGATGGCGCGGGTTTG
>CAYVHC010000118.1:0-3391 GCA_964451025.1 uncultured Bifidobacteriaceae bacterium | reverse complement strand
AGGAATATGCCGACCGTGTACCCGGTTCCCAATATCATGAGGGCTGCCGTGACGTGTGGACCGTCCCGTGCGATATCGCGCTGCCGTGCGCCACGCAGAACGAGATCGACGGCGAATCGGCCCGCACGCTGGTTGATAACGGTTGCACGGTGGTGTGCGAAGGCGCGAATATGCCCAGCACGCCTGAGGCGATCGCCGTATATCAGGGCGCGAAGCTGCTGTATGGCCCTGCAAAGGCCGCCAACGCGGGCGGTGTGGCCGTATCTGGCTTGGAGATGAGTCAGAACTCGTATCGGCTGGGCTGGACCTTCGAGGAGGTCGATGCCAAGCTCAAGCAGATCATGGAGGATATCGTGGCGAATTCCCTGAGCGCCGCGAAGGAATACGGCCGCGAAGGCGACCTGATGCTGGGCGCGAACGCCGCCGGCTTCGTCAAGGTCGCGAACGCGATGGTCGCGCAGGGCATCTTCTGACACGCTCCCTGCTTCTGTCTACGCTGATATCCAAGGCAGCGTAGACAGAAGCAGGGAAGTATCTACCGTTCAGATATGGGCATACCGCTTGTCTGACCGGCATGCTGCGGATTCTGGGCCATGGGGGGCGTCGGCGTGCCGTCGGCACCGCTGGTATCGTCAGTATCGTCGGTGCGGTCGGTGCGGTTGTTGGCCGTATCAGCATCGCCGGCATCCACGCGATTCGTTTCACTGTCGCTCGGCACATAATCCCAAGGCATCTGTTTGAATACCAGTGCAAACACCGCGACCGCGAGAATCAGCAGGCCGTTGGGCGCAACCCGCTGCAGCAGCGTCAGCAGGAACCATCCGCCGATAATCGCCGTGCGAAGCGCATAGAACACTGCCCGCTTCCATCCGTGCCGCTCGCAGGTTTCCATGCTCATATGCGTGAACATGCCGCCGAGTGTCTGCCCGCGGTGCGTCGCCGGAATCCACAGTTCGAACACCAGGAACGACACCATGCCGAGCACGGTGACCATGGTGTCCAGCGATTCGACATGCACGATCGCCCCCATCAGCTGGAACGTCCCGTCGGGCAGCGGCTTGGCCAGCATATGGAACAGCAGGATGATGACCAGGCCGAGCGGGTAGTATCCCAGGGCGACGATGATCATGTCGATGGCGAAGGTCACGCCACGGTGCACAATGCCGGGCCGGTGGTTGATTTCCGCCCGGTCAACCGGTTTCGGCGGCCATCGGCGGTCGCACAGCCTCGCGATACCATAGCCGACTACCGCGCCCAGGGTGTTGATCAGCAGATCATCCACATCGAATTGCCGGTACGAGCACGGGTATAACCCCAACAGACCGCTCAGTTGGGTCAGTTCAATCACCAGTGACAGGATGAACCCGGCCGCCGCGGTATGGGCCAATCCTCGCCGCAGGAACCGCATGAGCAGGAATCCGAGCGGCATGAACAGCACGATGTTGAGCAGCAGCTGCATGAACGCGGACGCGCCGCCCGTGGCGATGTCCTGGATGAAGGCCAGCGGGTTGAGCTGCGGCGACAGATGGTGCGTGGCACAGTACCGGTCGGGGTTGTCGGGCACCGGGTACTGGGTGAAGGTCACCAGGCCGGCCACATACAGCACGCTCAGGTACGATCCGATGACCGAAGCCAGTCGCAGCCGGTGGTCGCGATGGTAGAGCAGCGCCAGGATCGGCAGGGTCAGGAACGCCGAAATGAACGGCCATGCCATCAACGCGATCAAGAGCGGGGTGCCGAAGGTCTTGGCGTACAGGGTTACGATACTCATCGTCCACCACACTAGTGCAACAGCTGCCGGCGGCATGGATATCGGCATGGCGGTTCCTGATAGCATACCGACAGACCGTCCGGCGAAGGGATCAGAGCTTCGTCAGGGCTTCATCCACCCACTTGGCGGGTATGGCACGCCGCCACGCCATCATCGAGGCCCATGTGGTGATGATACGGAAGTATGTGCGTCGCGCGTCCGGCTTCGACATGCTCAGGTCGTGTAATCCGCCGCGAATGGTCGCCAGCGCGACCACATCGCCCAGATGCAGCGCCGCCTGGCGGATCGCCGTGATGTCCAGCACGCTGTCCGCTTCACGCATGTCCTCATCCCAGGTGGTCTGCAGCATCATGGACTTGTCGGACGTGCATACGAGCACGGGAATCCGGATGTCAAGGTTCTTCGCGATCTCGTCCTGCCCGTTGTAGATCGCTTGCATCCAGCCGGCGCGCGGCAGGAATTCCACACCGGGATTGAGCGGATGGTCGAGATAATCCCATTCACCTCCGGTCGATCGTTTGATGCACCGGGCGTAGAATCCCGGGTCGCGCATCGGCATGACGGTCTTGCCGCCGCGCAGCCGATACATCTGCACGACCGGCGTGGACAGCAGGCGGAACATGCGGTTGCCTTGCAGTTCAAGCCACGGGGAGTTGAGCGCCAGCGCCTCGACATGATGGGGATGCTCGGCGTTGACCCACAGCGAGGCACTCAGCCCGCCTTGGGAGTGGGCGATCATCAGGATGCGCACGTCCCGGCCCTGCTCTTTGACAATCTGGTCACGCAATGCGTTGAATTCCAAGCGGTAGTCGTGCAGGTCCTCGATATATCCAGGGGTCTGGTAAGAACGATAGGACCGCCCGAATTTACGCAGATCCACGGCGTAGAAGGGGATGCCCAGCGATTCCCAGTATTCCGATGCGTGCCGGCGGTAGAAATAGTCGTTCCACCCATGCACGTACATAATGGCCAGACGATGGCCGCGCATGCTGAAATACCAGCGCCGCCACCGCTCTTGCAAGGTGAGTTTCGACGGGTCCTTGCGCACGAAGGTTGCTACAATCTCGCCCTCGGCGTCCTCACCGAGGTGGACGGTGGCCTGCTGATACCCCTCAAGTACGGAATCGGGCTTCCACGGGTCAACGTACGAGATGGAGGCCTGCGGGACTTTCGAAGATGATGCCGTCCGAGTGGTCAATGCGCTGTCCGGCAAAACCGTCGCAGAGGTGTCTTCCGTTGCGACCGCATCATCCGGGACGCTGGACACTGGGGGCTGTCCGGTATCCGACATGGTCGCCTCCTTGTTCGTATGACCTGCTCTTCGGTCATCTTACGCAGGGCACGATGACGTTCGCCGTCGGCATGTCCCGCTAGCCGTTTAAGCAATCGCGTGTTCCGAGGAACGTTGTGGCCGTAGGCGTGTCAGGGACATTCCATGCAAGGTGACCGCACTGCTAGCATCTTGGTTGTGGTCGTAGGGCGTGTCAGTCATTGAATCTGTGTTCCGTGTTTTCCCCCGCCATTGCGAACGCGAACTGGGCCGTCATGCACCAAGGTGGTGTCAGTTGCGTATGCCAGGACATACGCCGAGCCCCGGAAACAAGCGCCCAGCAGCCCGGA
>CAYVHC010000117.1:0-3485 GCA_964451025.1 uncultured Bifidobacteriaceae bacterium | reverse complement strand
GGCGCCCGCACTCCTCAGCCGTTGCGTGATCGTGCATCTGCACAAGCTCAGCTTCGAGAACCTGGAGGAGATCCTTGACCGCGCCTGCGTGGACGAACGCGGCCTCAAGGGAGCTGTGCGCCTCGATCCTGAAGCCCGCAAGCTCATCATTGTCAGCAGCGGCGGCGACGCCCGTCGAGCCTTGACCACGCTGGAGGCGGCGGCGTCCCGCGCGATTGCCACCGTGAGCGACGGTCAGGTCTCGATCCTCAAGCCGGATGATGTGCGCGCGGTCGTCTCCGACATGGCGAGCTACAGCCTCGAAGACCAAAACAACATGGCGAGTGCGTTCATCAAGTCGATGCGCGGCTCCGACCCGGACGCCACCATTTATTGGGCGACGCGCATGCTTGACGCGGGCGAGGACCCGCGATTCCTGGCCCGCCGTGTTGTCATTACCGCCGCCAAGGACGTGGGCATGGCCGATCCCGCAGCATTGCGCACCGCAATGAGCGCGTGGGAGGCGGTGGAGCGCCTGGGCATGCCTGACGCCCGTACGCCTCTTCTCGAAGCCGCTGTCTACGTTGCCGTGGCGCCGAAGTCCGATTCGATGTTCGAAGCGGCGAAGGCTGCTTCCGATGATATTCGCATCAACGGCATGCGCGGCGATGTGCCGATGTATTTGCGCACGCCCATGGACGACGAGCAGCAGAAGGAAGGCGAAGGCGCCGGATACCTCAATCCACACGACTTCGGCGGTTTCGTGCAGCAAAGCTACATGCCCGAGGGCGTGGGGCGGCGAGTGTACTACAAGCCCAAGGATTCCGGCACGGAGCATCAGCTCATCGCATGGGTGGATTCGTTGCGCAAGTTCAACGATGGGATCACGGATGGTGCCGCAACTGGAAGCGCCGCGGCAGGCACGGATGGAAGCGCCGCGGCAGGCACGGATGGAAGCGCCGCGGCAGATGCAGCCGCTACCACTGGTGAAGCTGCCACCGCTGAAACTGCAACTGATGGAGCTGCACCCACCGGTGGTGCTGCACCCGCTGATGGGGTTGCACCTGTTGGTGAGACAACGCCCGCTGTTTCCGCGCAGGATGCCGCTGTGTCGCAGCAGTCTGCAAATGCTGTCAACGCGAATGCCGGGGCTGCAGCGAATGCGAGTGTGGCGAATGCCGATACCGTGAACTCCAATTCCTTTGCAGGTGTGAATGCCGATACCGCAAACTCCACACCTGCTGGCTACTCCAATGTGGGAACTCCGCGGGCACGCCATGCCGAGCCTGATAATGTCTCGGACCATGTGGAGGAGGCTGCCTGAGCAGTAATAATGAAGCCAGTAATAGTAATAATGAAGCGACAACGATGGCGAAACAATGCTGATATGACAACGATGACATTGAAATAGCGCCATCAAACAACACATCGCTATAGCGGCGCGGCATGGGCTGTCATGGAAAACAGCTGATGCTGCGCCGCTGTGCATTGCATGGCGTGTGTGCATCCACAGTGCGCTGCACACCGTGGCGAGAGCAACGCGCCGTGGCGAACACCGTGTATGGTGGCAAGGTATGGTGGCAAGCACCGTGTATCGTGGCAAGCATGAGCATGCCTTCTGATATCGCCGCACCCGCCAATTCTTCTGAGCACTCATCGTCTGACCGCTCCCGGTCTCCCTGCTCCTCGTCCGACCGCTCCGTGCTCGACCGCTCCGTGTCTGGTACGCCCTTGTCCGCCCACTCCCCTGTGCTTTCTGACCTTTCCGTGGTGAAAGCAGTGGTTTTTGACATCGACGACACGATTTGCGATTCAGCTGGAGCGTTCGCCACTGGCATTCGTCTCGTGGTCAACCGCTACATGCCGGGGTTGCCCGAACCGCAGGTGCAGCGCGCCATCGAAATCTGGCGGGCGGATCCTAACAAGCATTACCGTCGTTACACGCGCGGCGAATGCACTTTCGACGAGCAGCGTTTCGCCCGCGCCAACGAACTCAACGAAGAATTCGGTGGCCCGCAGATCACGTGGGACGAATACCTCAACGAATGGAAGCCGCTGTTTTGGAATGCTTTCTGCTCGCATTGGAAAGCACACCCCGATGTGCGCCCTTGCCTGGATCTGTTGGAATCGCATGGCTATCGTCTCGGTGCGCTCTCGAACGCCAGCGCCGAGTTGCAAACGCGCAAGCTCACGGCATGCGGGTGCGTGGATGACGTGCCGTTGCTGGTGACGATGGACACCTTCGGTTTTGGCAAGCCTGATCCGCGTGTGTTCCAAGAAGCTGCGCGTCGTTTGGAATTGCTGCCTGACGAAGTGGCGTATGTGGGTGATGAGTTCGATATCGACGCCCAGGCGGCATGCAAGGCGGGTGTGCATGGGTTCTGGATCGACCGGCCGAGCCGTCATCTGGACTCGCGCGGTGAGCAGCTGCCCGTTGACGCGTCAGGTTCGCTGGATGAAAGCGCGCAGCAAGTGATCCGTGTGGAGTCGCTCACCCAGATGGCGCAGATGCTCGTGGAATCGCACCGTTAGAACAATTCGCGCAATCAGGGTGTCTCCTTTTCACTCTCTTTTTTGACACGCAATCAGTGAAACTCTAACATGAACCGAACGCCAAACGCTGGATGTTCGATATGTGTTCGGTGTTCACAAATGAGCCACGTGTCGAAATATGGCAGCGGGTGAATTGTCACGTGGTGCACAGTTATGCGGTTGGCATGAGGCACAGTGACGTGATGCTCGGTGACATGATGCATGGTGATGTAATGCACATTCACGCAATAAAATTGCGCCGGGCAGTTCATCAGAACCGCACGGCGCAATCGAACACTTGAATTATTGAACACCCGGATGGAAACCGTTCACCATATGCAGGTGATGAGCGTGATGATCGCCAATCCACCCTGTTTGAGGATGATGAGCGGATTGCTCGTGAAGCTGCCATATGCCGCCACAAACACGATGTACGCCATGAGGCACACGACCGCGATCTTGCTGGCGAACACGAACACCGCGAGCAGAATCAGCACCGCAATCAGGCCGTTGTACACGCCTTGGTTCTTGAACAATGTCGTGACGGAATCACGCCGCAGTTCCTCGCGGCTCATGCCGAACGTCTTCGCTGTCAGGTCGGAATCCGTCGCAAAGGTCTCCATCCACATGATGAAAAGGAATTCAGCCGCCACCAACGTGGCAAAAATATCAGTAACAATCGTCATGCTGCAATCGTACCGTGACGCTAGCGCAACTTGTGATACCAGCGCAACCGTGATGCCAACACACGCCGTGGTTCCCGCTCAGTCGTGATGCCAGCGCAACCTGTGATACCAGCGCGAAGGAATTTCGCAGCGCTTAGGTTTCTTTCAACAAACCCGCGATAAACTGTGCACTATGACCTTGCTCCAACTCAAATATATCGTGAAAATCGTGGAATGCGGTTCCATGAACGAAGCCTCCCATGAACTCTACATCTCGCAACCTGCGCTGTCGTCGGCGGTCAAGGAACT
>CAYVHC010000116.1:0-3492 GCA_964451025.1 uncultured Bifidobacteriaceae bacterium | reverse complement strand
TGCTGGTGACCGGCATGGTGCAAGGCGTGGGATTCCGCTATTTCACGGTGATGGCCGCCCGCCGGTATGGGCTGACCGGCTGGGTGCGCAACCGCATGGACGGCTCGGTCGAGCTTGAGGCGCAGGGCGAGGGGATTGACCTGGAGCGCTTCGAACGTGCGGTGGAAGCGGGGCCACGCTGGAGCCGTGTCGAGCATATCGACACCAGTACCCTGCCTCCGGTGGCGGGGGAGACCGGTTTTTCGGTACACGCCGACTGTTGAACGGCTAGGCCGCGGCATCCGCGTCCGGGGGCGCCGCCATCCGTATGGGGGAGTGACGGGGAAATCCAAGCGTATCCGAAGGGTGGTAGGGGGAATACGCACGGTGCCGTGATACCAAGGAAGTATGCCGGCAACGGGGGAATGATGGCATGATGACGTGCGGTTCGGGGTGAACATGGGGGTTTCCGCCCGCGTTGCCTGGCTTTTAGGATGCCGCTATCGACCACTGCAGCGGGTGGCCTTCGGCATGGAAGCCCCGCCCGCTGGAAGCGCAAGCGAGAAAGCGAGGGGCCATGACACGAGGACGGTATGGCGAAACGGCGGGTGGAACGCGTTGCCGGGATAGGCGTATCGTGACGCGCGCGTTGGCGGTTTGCGCCATCGCCATCGCGATGCTCGGCGGGGCTTCAACACCACAGGCATCCCCATCAACACTGGCATCCCAGCCAACGCAGGCATCCCAATCAGTACAGGCGGGTGCAGTGCCTGACACGGCTTCGGCGCCCGGCCTGCCGGCCGCGGCAGTCACAGTGCCCGACCGGCAGCAGGCGCAATTGCCGGAACCCAGGCATGCGAAAACCATCGAACGGCTCGACGACGAACGGTACCGCCTCACCCTGAGCGTGACCGGTGCCGAACAATCCGGCGGCACGATCGAACAATCCAGCGCCGACGTGGTCCTCGTACTGGACTCTTCCGGCAGCATGAGCGAGAAGGAGGACCCCACCTGCCATAGGCCGAACACGTGCCTGACCAGATGGCAGGTGGTCACGCAGGCCGCGAGTCATCTGGCGCAGACCCTGCTTGCATCGTCCGCGTCGGGAACGCCGACTTCGGTGCGGATGGCACTGGTTGATTTCGACACCGCTGCCAGCATCGTGCCGGTCGGCGGCAGCCAGTGGACCACGGATGCCGCAGCGCTGTCCGCGGCAATGGACGGGCTGGACGCGTCAGCGTCAACCGGTGGCGGCACCAACTGGGAGGCCGGTGTGCACGCGGCGAATTCGTTGCTGGCCGGCAGTTCGGCGCAGCGACGGTATATCGTCATGCTGTCGGACGGCCTGCCGACATTCCGGCAATCCGCTATGGGGCATGACGAGGACTGGTTGTCGCAGTACCAGGCGTATGGCAACGGCACATCGGACCCGGACGGCAGATGCTTCGACGCCGCTGTCGCCGAAGCCAACAGACGCCCGGATGGTACGGCGTTGTTCGCGGTCAGTGCCGGGCAGACGGCAGAAGCCCAGATGACGGCGTTCGCGGCCGCCGCCGGAGGAATCCATTATTCGGGCACGGATCCGGACAGTCTGGACCAGGCGTTCGACGATATCGCCACAATCATCACATCCACGGTCCGATACCGGGATGTGAGCATCACCGACACGTTGTCTTCGTGGGTGGTCGCGCTCGCCGATGACGGTACGCCTGCCACCGGTCCCGGTGCCGTCGTCACGCCGGCCATCACCGCGACCAAGCCGGACGGTTCCCCGGTATCCGTCGATGGTATTGCTGCGACATTCGACCCCGCAACGGGGACGCTGGGCCTACGGTTTCCTGAAACCGCAACCCTCGACCCGGATGTCACCTACCGCGTATCGATCGACATCACCCCGACCGCGGGCGCATATCGAAGCTACATCACGGAGGGCGGCTACCCGGACACCGGCGACGAGCAGACCGACGCGCCCGGCAACGACACCAGTTCCGGCAAACCCGGGTTCTTCTCCAACGCGGAAGGCTCGGCGCTGCTGCGGTACCGGACCGTCACGGTCACCGTCAGCGGCGACCATAGCGAAGAAAGCGTTTCCGACGAATTGACCGCAGGATACGCACGTCCGGTCGTGCAAGTCGCCGCCCCCACCCTCACCCTGGTGAAAACCGTGGATAACACGCACGCCACCGCATACGTAGGAGCCGAGCCGGCCGCATGGACACTGTCGGCGGCCCAACTCTCCACATCGGCACCGGAACCCGGCGACCCGCCTGCGGACACGATAGGCGGCGGCACGACGGGCGGCATCGCCCCGGCGGCGCCAACAGGGCCCGGCGACCAGCCAGGCACGGCATCACTGCCCGACGTCGCCCTCGAACCCGGCACCTACCGGCTGGCGGAAGCGCGCAACGACGACTACCGGATTGACGGTGAGCCATACCGGCATTACGACCTGTACCAGGCCGGAACGTGGCAATGCAAGGACTCCGCCGGCACCGCGCTCGACGTATCCGATGACGGGGACGTGACCATCGCCCCCGGTTACCACGTCACATGCACGATGACCAACACGGCTACCCCCGCGCTCGCCGACCAGATTCCGCTGACCGGCGCCACGGCGACGCAGACGGCCGTCCCCTGGATCGCCCTCGCCGCAGGGCTGCCGCTCGCCGGTACCGGCATATGGATACTGCGCAGATCGCGGCGCACAACAGGCAAGAGGTGATTCGGATGAACGCCAGACATACCGGCGCACGTGCCGTGTGCCGTTCCCCGCCGCCGGCGCCGCGCGGAGATACCGAGCGCCTACCGCGGCGGGAACCGCGCCCCGCCGCACACACCATCCTGACCACCGTATCCACGAGCACACACATCTAAGGAGCACATCATGACATCGTTAGCAAGCATCATTCGGCGGGCCTGGGACAAGGCCGCGTCAAAGGCATCACACCCCGCATCACGGTGGAACGGCCGGTCGCCGGTTCGCTCGATCACGGCCGCCGGCGCCGCGCTGCTAGGCATCGTTGGCCTCGGCGCCGCGGCTCTCGCCCCAAGCCCGGCCACCGCGGCCGAAAACAACGAATCCATCATCATCCAGGCAGGCGATCGCGGCGAAATCATCGGCCACACCTTCGCGGTCGCGCCCATCGCCATGTACAACGGCGAGAATTCCGCCGAACTGACCACCGTCGCCGCGGCCGACACCGCGGTGCGCGAGGCCATCAAGACGGCCCTCGGCCAGGAAGCCCCAGCGCAAGCCGATCCGCTCATGTGGGCGCAAGCCGTCAGCGGCAACCCCATCGACCAGAGCACCACCTTCCCATGGTCGCCGACCGCCAGCTCGCGCCTGTTCGCCGACGCGCTCGCCACCTACGTCAACAATCACGGCACGCAACACACGGCCAACCAGGACCCGCTGACCATCACCGGCCTGCAAGGCGGCCTGTACGCGATCGTCGACGTGACCGCCGGCGATGCCATCCCCGAATCCGTGCGCTCGCTGACCATGCTGGTCGG
>CAYVHC010000115.1:0-3566 GCA_964451025.1 uncultured Bifidobacteriaceae bacterium | reverse complement strand
AGCCTGAAAACGATTGCAGAAACCATGTCTGCCGGCTTATGAAACAGTTGCATCGCCGGGCCTTCAAACGGTTCTCTCCGTTCGCAACAGAAACGTCAAATGTGTTGTCAAAGCGATTTCGACACGCCGGGCGTGTTGAATCACCGGGGTGAAACATGACAATACGGCGTTGCAACATGCCATGCCGGTATTGCAATTTTCATCACCGCGGCCGAATATTCAGCACGAGCGTTTCATACAGATATGCGCGGATATTCGAAATACAGGAATGTAACGTTTGCATAAGATTTGCATGCATACTGCCGGCCTCTGCTTGCCTGTTTCGTTCAGCCCTCGACATCAAGCGTGCCAAGCAGGGCCTTATGGTCGGAGCCGGCAACCGTCACCGTCTCTAAGTCTCCGACCACAACGCTACGGTCATGCACGATATGGTCAATCTCCACCAGCGACGGCACCTTGACCCGGCCGCCGAACAAGGTGATATTCGACGGATACGTCATATGGAACCACGAGCCGTTCTGCTCGCCAGCGTCCACGAAGCGGTCACCCAGCAGGAAGCGGAAGCTCGCATGGTCCCACGTGGAGTTGAAATCGCCCATGAGCACGAATAGACGGGCATTCGACTGCAACTTCGCAATACTGTCAAGGCCGCTGTTCCACAGGCCCTGATTTCCGGGCCGAGGAGAGAAGGGGTGCACGCTGCCGAAACACACCGTTCTCGATGCCATGCGCACGCATGCCGACGGCACGCTGGATGCTTCGATGGCGATTAGATCGCCAGTTGTGCTGACGGGCTGTGCGGCAGTGTACAGCACGTTCACCCCGCCGTTGTCGTGACCGGTCGGCGCGGCCACCACCGAGTACGGCAGCACACTACCCAGCCCGGCGGCCGCCAAACGCTGCAACAGACCAGTATTCGCCTCCTGCAAGGTAAGTACCTCGACATGCTCCTCGCGTACCGTGCGTACGATTTGCCGCGCATCAGCCAAGCCGTTCTTGGTATTCAGGGTCATGACGCGGGCATAGCGGTCTGAGGAACCGCCAGTCAGGCTCGATACCGACGGCAGTTCGTGGGTGCGCTCATCAGACGTCCAGATATACCCCCAATGCCAGCACAATTGGGTCAGCAAGCACAACGTGCACACCACAGCAAGCGCCCGACGACGCCCGACCAACGCGCATACCAGCGTAACCGCCGAAACGCACGCCAACCACGGCACGAACGCGACCACCACAGGGATGTATTTCTTGCCGTCAAGCCCGTTAGGAGTCATGCGCAGGACCATGATGCCGATCACCGCAAGCGTGATCAGCCACAAGACAGTGAACAACGGGCGTGCACGCAGGGAATCCTCACGCTGCCAATCGCCGTACAAATCCTGATCGGTGTCGACCTGGTCATACAGCTGCTGGACATCACCCATGCCATACCTCGTTCCATGATTCCTTGATTGCGGGACGCGAGATTCCCTGCGAAATCCGCGCGAAACCCCGCGTTCTTGCCATGCGGCCCTGCCGCGAACTCCCCAGAAACGGCATGCGACCACCTTAGTGCACCAGCGGCGAGTGCGACAGACGGTGTTACAGAAGTCTCACGAAACAAGGATATACGGCGAAGTTTGCGTGGATGCTCGGCGGCACAGCTGCACATGAAGCCGAACGTATGCGGTTCAGCGAGTGCCGGGGCACTTCGGACACGCTTCAGGCACACCTCAGACACATCCCAAACACGCCTCTCAGACGGTGGCTGTAAGCCCCTGCCACATAATCTGCGTGCGTTGTGGGGACGCCATAACGCCATAATGCTTGCGCATGCTGGTGAGAATCGTGCGCAACGCGGCATTGGTCTGGTTGGCGGCGAGGCGGAACTTGTCGAATTCCTTACCATGTGGGTCTTCGATGTCCGCGGATGGCGGGAGCATCGGGCGGACCATTGGCGCCAGACTCATCACCGAATTGAGCCGTTCCTGGATGGTACGGCCCTGTACCATGCCGCGCTCGGCGCAATATTGGCATAGCGCAGCGAATTCCGTGAGCACGAAGGTGTAGCGAACTGCCGTTGGCGCAAGGGTCACAATATCTTTACGCTGCGCGGCCTCGAAGCACAGAATCAAATCGGCATCCTGCGCGATCTGTCTGGTCAGACGCCGCGAACGGAAGCCACTGGAATCAATGCCAATGCTGGACATGAGTCGGGCGCTCGACGGATCGATGGGATGCATGGGCAAGCCCTTGGTGCCGGCGCTGCTCACCGTGATGGATGTGCCGGAAAGGTAGCGGGACAACAGCAACTCGCCCATGGGCGAGCGGCAAATATTACCGGTGCACACGAACACAATCTGCATACGACCTACCCTTTACACGGCTGGGAGTCTTCTTGGGGAAGACCTATAAGTCACCATTCTACCGGGACGACACGTCTTTGCGGAAATATCCGCCGATACGCCGCCAGGGGTCGTATCGGCGCCGAAATACCACCAGCAATTTACCAGCAATTCACCTGAGACCTGACTGTCATACAGCACTGAAACACCTTTCAAGCGGCAATGAAACGACATTGCAGAGCAGAGTGTTGGATTGGTTGCGCAAACACTAAGAATCTCCGAAAATATCGTTCAGGGTCAGGGTATACTCGTGCGCTAGAAGAGACCAGTTGCCCTACAAACCGGTTCGACGCACCCGCGTCGCACCGGTTCCACTGCTTTTCTGAGTATGTATAGGGGGGGGGGAAGGGCCTCGTGACAAACGTGAAGACAGGAGAGAACAACACATGCCAGCACGGGAAGGCTCCGCGACAGCAGTACAGTCCCCAGACCGGCCCCAGCAGGATATTCCTGCGCCGCCGGACGAGCAAGGCACGCCACGAGTAGCCACATCGGGAACGAGGCAACAGTCGCAGACCACCCAGCATAAGACAACCGGTCAAAACCATGAAACATCATTCTTCGACGGATCATACTTCGCGCCGGACGAGCAAGGCATTCTCCACCGCACCGGCAATAGCCATCCGCCGCTGGGAGTGACCATCCCCCGTTGGCGGTACATGTACAATGCCACGCTGATTGCACTCGACACTGTGATGGCCCTGATCGCATGCAGTCTTGTGTTCCTGTTCAACCATCATGGGTACCAGTCCCTACTGGCCAACCGCGGGCAAATTAATGGAGTCACAGGATTCCTCGTCATCGTTTGTGTCTCAAATCTCATCTGCCTATATATCTGCAAGAGCTATGAACGGCACACGATGGGCGAAGGCTACGGGTTGTATACGAAGCTCATCAACTCCCAGCTGCTGAACTTCGTGATGCTGTGCTCAGCTGCATATATTTTCAAGCTGGACATTCCCCGCAGCTTTATCTTCCTCGTACCTATCATCACGCTGGCACTGCTCATCATCGAACGCTGGCTGATGCGGCTATCGCTCCACCGCAACCGCAGGAACGGCGAATACAACTATCCGACTGTCATTGTCGGCTCACCAGAAGGCATACGCGAAACCATCGCCGACCTTGGGTACAACAATTCCCTCGGGTACGAGCCCATCGCCATCTGCCCGATCGCTTCCA
>CAYVHC010000114.1:0-3602 GCA_964451025.1 uncultured Bifidobacteriaceae bacterium | reverse complement strand
CCTATTTCTCGAATATTTGAATTTATCAGCTCGTTGAGCCTATATGTTTGGCTTAAGCTGACGGGAATCGAACCCGATACGCCCAAAACGCAACATATCACGCACCCTCGAACATTTTTCCTTGAAATACGTGTTACATTGCGAGGATTTACGACACAACATTGGCGAAAATATACCTTGAAAAACCGTATTGTGTTCGATTCCCGTCAGCTTAAATCAGTCCTTGCACCTTGCTTTTTCATCGCATCATGTTTCATTTTGTACGCTCGTGCTTTTTCGCTCGGCAATATTTTTTCTCGACTAAGGTTGCAATCAACAAAATTTATTACAGCTTCTTCTTTTGAAAAATTTTTCACATAAACGGGAACAACATCAAGATTTAATTCCTTTGCGATCTGCCATCGCCTGTGACCGGAGATGATTTCAAAACCGTTATCCGACTTGTTGACGATGAGTGGAGTGATAATTCCAAATTTCATAATACTGTCACGAAGTTCGTTGTTCGCATTTTCATCAACACTTTGAAACGGATTATTTTCAAATGGGCGAAGTGAATTGGGATTTAGATATTCTATTTTTTTGTTTGACAATTTTTTTAGTCCTTTCTTTTGATTTTAGTTTTGATTATTTTTTTACTTTTTGCTAAAGCATTGTTTCACCGTCCTTGAATTTGATATGTAAGATTTTGATTTCTAAAAATTATTGAATAATAAGAAAAAGGAAAGGCATATTGACAATAGGTCGGTGTAACGATATAATATAGTAGAGGTGATAAAGCATGAATTTACAGTTAGCCTTAAATGAAAGAAATATGTCAATGTACCACTTGTCAAAAATAAGTGGTGTTCCCAAAACAACCGTTATAGATATTTGTGCCGGAAGAAGCTCTCTTGAAAAATGCTCTGCCAAAACTGTTTTGCTTTTAGCCAAAGCACTGAACTGCACAATGGAAGAATTACTTGAGCCTGACTATGACATCAACGGAAAACCTGTTGATAACAGTTACTTGGAATGTAATCTTCCGGAATTTCTTGCAAGTTCGTTATCGGTATATAAAGATGCTTTAGAAAAAAGCCAAAACGGAAAACAGGTATCTTTAATGGATTGCTATTACTGTGAACTTCAAAGTGATATAAATTCAGCAGAGGTTAATAATATTATATCTTCTGAACAAGCGTGGTTTTTAAGAGAAAAGTATTTGGGATTAGTGAGGTGAGAATAAATGATAGATTTTTCAGCATTGCCCAGAAAAAATAAGACGTATGCAGGAGCTAACGGAAGCAAAATTTCTGTTGTTTACAATGGCGAACAATATATGTTAAAATTTCCTCCTGTACCGAGAAAAAATACGGATATGAGCTATACAAACAGCTGTATTTCAGAATATATCGGCTCTCATATTCTCAATATACTCGGTATCAGAACCCAGGAAACCTTGCTTGGAAAATTCACCGTAAACAACAAAGAAAAGATTGTTGTAGCTTGCAAGGATTTCACTTCACTCGGTATAACATTACAGGATTTTGCATCGTTGAAAAATCAGATGATAGATTCTGCTCATAATGGGTACGGAACAGAATTGACAGACATTATCTATACCATTGAAAATCAACAGGCAATAGATCCAAATGTACTTACAGAACACTTCTGGAATTTGTTTATTGCCGATGCCTTCATAGGAAACTTTGACCGACACAACGGTAACTGGGGATTTTTATATAACGAGCAAACCGATGAAATGAGCATTGCTCCCATATACGATTGCGGAAGTTGTCTTTATCCTCAAGCAAGTGATGAAACCATTTCCGCAATCCTTTCAAGTAAGGAAGAAATAGATGCTCGTGTATTTGTGTTTCCGACTTCTGCAATACAAAATGAAGGCAAGAAAATAAATTATTTTGATTTTATTTCTTCATTGCAAAACAATGATTGTAACAACGCTTTGAAGCGAATTGCACCAAAAATTGATATGACGGCTATTGAAAAAATGATAAACGATATCCCCTGTATATCAGAGCTTCAAAAACAATTTTATATAACCATGCTTCGAAAAAGAAAAACTCATATAATAGACTATTCGTTCAATGCGCTCAAAGAAAAAGAGAAAAACGGTAATTGAACATTTTTGCTGCCTTCACTTTTGTGAGGGCAGTTTCTTTTTATCAAAGCCCCTCATAATGAAATTTAGTGAAAAAACAGTGAAATATTAGTGAAAATTCAATCCACTGAAAAGTTTATATTTTCAAGATTCTCATTTTTATATCACTCAAATATACCACACAAATTCAGCGACTTTGCTAACCCGAAAATTACTCCTCAATCGGTAAGCATTTAGAACGCTCGAAAAAAACGATATTTTCAGAAACTTTTTTATTTTCGTTAAAATTGCACAACAAAAAAGCCGTCACATAGACAGCACAAAAGAGACATTGCTCTCAATGTACTGAATATGTAACGGCTTAAAATTTAAGCTTTAGTGTCCGTATGTGTTTCCACCGAGTATCGGACTTACTGTGTCGGTGGATGTTTTAATATTTAGTTGTTGGTAAAAGTTTCTTGCTACGGGGGTATTATAGCTGATTTTCTTTGCATTGTCAAATCATTTATGTTTTTATGTATATTTGTCTTTTTATCTTGTGAGTGATACATTTTTACGAAAAGAATTACTCAGAGGTAAATACAATGAACAGACAAATTTTAACACAGGAAATTATAGCAGAATTCAAAATTCATCTTCAAAACGAGGAAAAGAGCAAAAACACGATTCAAAAATATATCCGTGATGTGAAAGCCTTAATGGAATTTACAGGCGGCAATGAAATAACAAAAGAAACTATCATTGCCTACAAGGAACATTTGAAAGCTAATTATAAAATCAGAAGTGTTAATTCAATGCTTGCAAGCGTCAATGCTTTGTTTTGCTTTTTAGGCTGGCCGGACTTGAAAGTAAAAGCAATAAAACTGCAACAACAGATTTACTGCTCCGAAGAAAAGGAACTGACTAAAGCGGAATATATACGACTTGTAAATTCTGCAAAGCATAAAGGTAACGAAAGACTTAATTTGATATTGCAAACCATTTGCTCAACAGGTATCAGGGTTAGCGAACTTCAATTTATTACTGTCGAGGCAGTAAAGTATGGCGAGGCAACGGTATCGCTCAAAGGCAAAACACGATCTGTTTTTATTGTAAAAGAACTAAAGAAAAAACTGCTTTCGTTCGCACAAAAGCAGAATATTAAAAGCGGTATGATTTTTGTAACACGCACCGGAAAAGCAATAAGCCGTACAAACATTTGGCGAGAGATGAAAAATCTTTGCGAGCAGGCAAATGTAAATCCGCAAAAAGTTTTCCCACACAATCTCCGCCACCTTTTCGCCCGGGTGTTTTATGGTATTGAAAAGGATATTGCAAAGCTTGCGGATATTTTAGGACACAGTAGCATTAGCACAACACGAATTTATATTGTTTCAACCGGCACGGAACATCGCAAGCGTATGGAAAATATGAGATTGATAATATAGCTTCGCTGAATGACGGCTTCGCCTTATTGAAAAAGAGCCACCGAAAACGGCGACTACGACATAATCCATATTATGTT
>CAYVHC010000113.1:0-3615 GCA_964451025.1 uncultured Bifidobacteriaceae bacterium | reverse complement strand
TACCATCAACACCAATTGTCAACAATGATGTTGCGACGACCATTAGAATCCGCCGTGTCGCCATCACGAATGTCGAACAGCCGTCATGAAAAAATCTCCTCTCCGCCCGTCATGCGACGAACGGAGAGGAGACTCATGTTCCCCATACCCTGCCCTCGTCCTTGCGTTCAGTTGACACCCGGTGGTGCTCTGTGAGCCGTTGATATACGCCTGTGCGAGATGAGGACCTGCGCTGTGAGCGTCGTCCCGTCCCGTGGGTTTTGTTACGACGATATGCCAACTCAAGAAATGTGCGATTCGAACGCGGTGGTATCCACCCTGCGCGCAAGGACTACCATCTGAAGACTCAGCTTGCGTTGATGGCGCTTACCGTTCCGCCGTCGCCTTCCATGAGTTCGGTCGACCAGTTCGTGGCCTGGAGCGTGTTGTCAAGCAGGCGGATGCGCTTAGCTATCCGGTCGGCTTCTTTTTGCAGCGCAGCCACATCCACCGTGGGGCGGATCCTGATCTCCGCTCCCCTGGCCCTGTCTGTGCTGGCGCTTGCAGACCGGATGAGCTGGCGGTATGCGGCCAAACGGGTTCCTTCGCAGTCCTTCTGGGCAATGATCTGCGTGATTGTGCGTCCGTCCACAACGGTGCGATCGTTGGTGAGGTTGATGTTCGCGATGAGAACGGCCAAACGGTCGATCGCCGCGTTAAGAGCGACGAGTAACGCCTGTGGATCCTCAACGGGCTTCTCACCCTCCTGTACCAGCGCAGTGCGTCCCAGACGCACCGACAGGTCACCGATCTTCACCTTGAGATCTGCCCGTTCCTGCAAGGCTTCTGCGAGTTTCATAATCCCCCGGCATTCCTTCCGTCATTCCCTCTTCGACGCCTCGTCTATCGTGGTCTCGTCTGCATCATAGCGGGCGAAACCCACGGCTATTTGTTGTGCGTGTGATTCTATCGAACAGCCATGGGGACGTCAAGTCGGATGGCAGCGCACAGAATATGGCCCATGAGGATGCTGCAGAGCTGAGGCGAGGGCGCGTCACCGAGCGCCGCGCTACTCCTCGGCCACCAGGTCAAGGTAATCGTCGTTCCACAGATCCTCGTCTCCGTCGGGCATGAGCAGCACGCGCTCCGGGTTGAGTGCCTCGACAGCGCCCTCATCGTGGGTCACGAGCACAATCGCGCCCTCGTATTTCGCAATCGCCTTGAGGATTTCATCGCGAGACGCGGGGTCAAGATTGTTAGTCGGCTCGTCAAGCAGCAGCACGTTCGCGCGACTCGTCACCAGCGTCGCCAGCGCGAGCCTCGTCTTCTCGCCGCCGGAGAGCACGCCTGCGGGTTTGAGCGCATCGTCGCCGGAAAACAGGAACGACCCTAGGATCGATCGCGCCTGCGTGTCGTTGAGCTCCGGCGCCACATGCTGCAGGTTGCCCAGCACTGTGAGCGAATCATCAACGGTGTCGTGTTCCTGCGCGAAATAGCCGATCTTCGCGCCATGCCCGTACACCACTTCGCCGGTGTCCGGGGTCTCCTCCCCCGCGAGGATGCGCAGCGTCGTCGTTTTGCCTGCGCCGTTGTAGCCGAGGATCACCACGCGCGAGCCCTTGTCTATCGCCAGGTTGATGCCGGCAAACACGATGTTGCTTCCGTACGCTTTCGAAATGTCCTTCGCCATGATCGGTGTGCGACCGCACGGTGCGGGTTCCGGGAAGCGGATGTCTGCCACTTTCTCGGCGCGCTGCGCCTCTTGCGTGCCTTCGAGCAGCTTCTCGGCGCGGCGCATCATGTTTTGCGCTGCGACGGCCTTTGTGGCTTTTGCATGCAGGCGGATGCCCTGCTTCATGAGGCGTTCCGCCTTCTTCTCGGCGACCTCGCGTTCGCGCCGGCGGCGTTCCTCGTCCACCACGCGCTGATGCAGATACGCCTTCCAGCCCATCGAATACATGTCAATCTGCGCAAGCTGGGCGTCAAGGTGCCACACTTTGTTGACGACTTCGTCGAGGAGCTCGGTGGAGTGGGAAATGACGAGGAAGCCGCCTTCAAAATTCTTCAGATACCCGCGCAGCCATTCGATGGAGTCGGCATCCAAATGGTTCGTCGGTTCGTCGAGGATCAGCGTGTCGGCATCGGAGAACAGGATGCGCGCCAGTTCGATGCGTCGGCGCTGGCCTCCGGACAGTGTGCCCAGCGTCTGTTTGAGCACGTCCTGCGACAATCCCAGTGACTCACCCATCTTGATGGCTTCGGACTGCGCCGCGTATCCGCCGGCGGTTTCGAAATCCTGCATCGCCTTGTCATAGCGGCGCATCGCCTTTTCCATCACCTTGGGGTCAGGGTCGGTCATCTCTTTCTCAGCCTTGCGGATGCGTGAGATGATGCTGGCGATGTCACGGGCGCTCATGACGCGGTCAAGCGCGGACTGGTTGGGGTCGGCTGCATGCGTGGACTGCGGCAGGTAGCCAAGCTTGCCGGTGACGCGCACTTTGCCGCCCGAAGGCAGCAGGTCACCGGTGATCACTCGCGTGAGCGTCGTCTTGCCGGCGCCATTGCGGCCCACGAGGCCGATTTTGTCGCCTTTGGTCACGTGGAAGTCAGTGGGCTTGAGCAACTGCCGCGCTCCGATGCGGATTTCCAACTGTTGCGCCTCAATGGGCATGCGCTCCTCCTGACTTGCCGATGATTGGGTATGCTGTCGGTAAACGACCGAAAGCCGGGCCGCCATGCGTGCGACCGACTGCTCATCATATCAAAGCCGGATAGACCACCACGCCCGGCGGGGCTCTGCCCTACTGTGCTGATATATCTGCCGCACCGAAACCTGCCTGCATCATCATCTGCACCACCATCTGCACCACCATCTGTGTCGAACGAATTGTGATGTTTTTGTGGTGGCGACACGCTCTGTGAGGCGTTACTATGGGGATTGGATTCGAAAAGCACCTCGAACGACGACGTTTCGAATGGTTTCGAAGGGCGACGTATCATGCGTGCATCGCATCGTTGCATCACCCATGCGACATGAAGCGCCTTTCGGATCCAGAAGAGAAGACAGGTTGCCGAGCCGCGCACGCCCGGCAGTGACTTTTGCAAGCAGGGAGAAGGCATATGTCGTTTTATTCCGACCAGGCTCAGGAGCATTTGGAGCCCCTGGCCGAACGAATGAGGCCGCGTAGGCTTGAGGACGTGATGGGCCAGGAAGAGGTCACCGCCCCCGGCTCCCCGCTCCGCCTCATGGCACAGCGCACCACATCCAGCACAATCGCCATCCCGGGCGCCGCATTGCTGTATGGTCCTCCGGGAACCGGCAAGACCACGCTCTCACAGCTCGTGGCGCAGGATTCTGGCCGCCATCTGATGAAGCTTTCCGCCGTGAACCTGCACACCGACGACCTTGTGGCAACGCTCGCCACGATCTCTCGACTGCGCCGTCGCCATGAGGAATGCATCTTGTTCATTGATGAGGTGCACCGCATGCCGCGCGACCAGCAGGACATTTTGCTGCCGGTGATTGAAAAGCGCATGATGGACTTCATCGCCGCCACCACCGAGCCGCCGAGCAGCTGTCTGGCGCCCGCACTCCTCAGCCGTTGCGTGATCGTGCATCTGCACAAGCTCAGCTTC
>CAYVHC010000112.1:0-3675 GCA_964451025.1 uncultured Bifidobacteriaceae bacterium | reverse complement strand
ATACAGGGCGAAGATGCCGCCTTCGCCGTTGTTGTCGATGCGCATGGCAATGAGCACGTATTTGACGGTCGTGATAAGGGTGATCGACCAGAACACGAGCGAGAGCATGCCCAGCACCGCACCACGGTCGGCATTCGCCAAGCCTCCTTGGCCGGCGAGGAACGTCTGCGCCGTGTAGAGGGGCGATGTGCCGATGTCACCGTAGACGACGCCAAGCGCCACGATGCACAGCGGGAGTGACACACGGTCAGGGCCGGCTTGCACGCGGCTCCACCACCTGCCGATCGGACCCTTGCCCGCCGCGTTGTCCAGGCGCTGCGTGGCGGCTTGCTCCTTGGCGCTTTCCTTGATGAGAGTCTTGCGTTCTTCCTTGGTCAGAACGTTGTGCGTAAGCTTGGGGGCCTTCGTGTATTCGGCGGCCTTGAGGATGCGCTGTGTGTCTTCTACGGTTGGCTGGGGAAGCTTGGGTTCCTTGGCCATAGTCTGCTGCAGCTTCTGGTCATGCGCCGCGTTCTCACGGCGGCGCACCTGGCGGTTGCGCTGGTCGTTGGTGCGTTTATTACTGCCGGCGGATCTGCTGCCGGTCGTGCGTTCTTCGTCCTTCATCACGTCATGCCTTTCAGACAGTGTCATTCTTCAGACGGCGGGCGTGCGCGCCCGCGTGCCTCGGGGCAAGGCGGCGGGAACGTTCGCGCTGCATGAGCGTGAGGTCGTGTGCGGCCTTGTGAAAAGAAGGCTCCGGGCAGGGCTGCTCGAAGCATCATGCTTTAGGCACAGTGGGACACTGTAAACCCGGGTAGGAACGATTCGCAACGTTCATGGGGCTTTAAGGAAACCTCCGCTAACGCTCTGAGTTTGTTTTAAAGCGCAACGTATTTGTGCTTGCGCGAGGGCTGGCTTCCCGGTGTATGTGGTGCACTACCCCACACACACGCCGAAAACCTCCATATCTAGGACGTCTTGCGCTGCAACACGCGGATATATGTATGGATTAACGCCGTTGCGCAAATCGTGCTACATGCACCTCCATATTGTTTTGAAATGGAACTGTTTCATAACGCACATATTGCAAATCAAGACAATCCTGTTTTGCAATTAATTCACGGCGGACGAAATACCGGCGTGTCGCGGTCGTATGCCGGAAACTTCATCACATGAAGGCACCTAACGGCACTCACCGCCAGATCGTTCGCATCACCGCCGAAGCTCTCATTCGAACCACCTTGCCGTAAGCTCATTCAAGGAATTCCGTCGAAACAATCTCGGTGAACGCAGCGTTTACGTACGCTTCGGTGAGCAGATCGCCACCAAGTCGATCGCCACTGAGTCGATCGCAACCCTCGTGCATTTGCTCGAGCGACAGCGCCTCGGCGTAAAACTCGTGCGCCTGCTCCATGTCTGGCTGCCCGGCGAGCCGGGAACCGGGGCAGCCGCGGCTGAACAGATGGCCGAGCATCATGCACGATGTGTAATCGCCATGCATCTCCCCCTCCATGAAGGCATCAATCATCTTGTCGGGATTGACCTCGACGCCGAAGCCATTGCAGTAGTCCATCGCCACGTACATCCAGGCATGTGCCATGCCTTCACGCGCGGCACGTTCGAAATACCGATGCGCCTGACGTGCGTTGGGGGTCAGATGGGTGCCGCTGGCAAACAACCTGCCCAATTCGAACGAAGCCTGTGCGTCATGCAAGTCCGACCCCTTGCATAGCAACACCACGACACCGGGGCACTCGAGCAAATCGCGATAATCCTGCGGCACATTGTCGATGAGCCCGGCCAAGGTCACGCATGCATGCGCCTTGACGAACGCCCCCGCCCCACGACACAGCTCCCACAGGTCGTTCATCGCTCCCACGGAATCGATGGGGTCGTTGAATGGAAATGAGCGCCCCAGATCATCGCAGCGATACAACACCTCAAGGTCAAGCGCATGCCGATCGCCTTCGCGCATGCGCCGACGCACATATGCCGACCACGTGCGGCGCTTCGACTCCGCATCGTCCCCCACAGTGATCTCTTCGCACAGCCGATGGAACCTCAGCGCGGACAGACTCGGCACGCCCCTCGTGCCACTCATGCCGTTCGGGACTGGCGCCCGCCATGGCGTCCCGGCATTGTTCGATGCACTCGGGGGTGCAAAAAACATTCACGAATTCATCGAGAGTCATCGGTTCACCGCCTTCATGGTGCTTGTGTGCCGGGTCAATGCTTGCAATATAAGGCGAAACGACAGGAGGCACAAGGGCTTGCCTGCGGTTCCTCGCCGCAGATGGATAGGTATATATATTACCATACTTCGAACATATGTTCGAAGTATGCCGTGAGCGTAGCTGTTGCAGATGACATAGGTCCCACAATGCAACACAGCACGCCGAGAACGCGTCTACACGCCATCCGCCACGACGCGCACTAGGTCAGGCATACACGCTCCCCACCTGGCACAACAAAAAGCCCATGTGCAGGTGTATCACTCAAAACCTGCACATGGGCTGTAAACCGATGTTGTCAATGCCGCAGCGCCAATGCCACGATGAAGCTAAAGCCATGGCATCGACCGCATGGTGTTGTTACCACAGTGCCACACAACCGAAGCGTTGACAAACAAACCGCAGCGCGCCGCTGCGGCAAGGCTTCAGTCAAGCTTGAGGCGCAGCATCGGATGCGCGATGAACAGTTCCTCCAAGCACGTGTCGGCGCTGGCAATGCCTTGCGCGGATGCTTCACGGAAGCTGCGGGCGGCCCACTCGTTGTTGCCGCTTGCGGCGAAAAGCTGACCGGCAAGCAGATAGCCCAGAGCAACGCCCTTCTGCGCAGCGCGCAGGAACCAGTCAATGGCGCGGTTGAGACCGGTGTGCACGGATGCGCTGACGAAGGAATACCACCGTCCGAGGCTGATCATGGCAACCGGGTCGCCGCCGTTCGCAGCGCTGCGGACATCATGCAAGGCCACGCTCGCATCGCAGTCAACCGCCACTCCATCGCGGTACCACTGCCCTTGCGCGAACTGATAGCCCTTGTGCCCAGCAACGATGCCGAGTTCGTCCTGCACGTCCTTGTCTGTCGAAACAACCGCCGGCGTCACAGAAACGGCGGTGGCGACTGGGTCGGCGGGGGCAAGGGGGGAAGTCGTGCCCTGTTTAAGCTTGGTGGTGAGAGTGTTGCTGTTCATGACGCTATCCCTTTCCGTTATGCTGCCAAGGCATCGGCCGCGTTTCCGGCGCTGCCGCCGCCTCGTTGCGCTTCTCGCGGCCTCGATCGCGATCGGCGCCGCCCCCCGCGCTCTTCCAACGCGGGAACGTTTCCATGTATTCCATGGACTGGTTCCAATTGTGTCTTCCCAAGGCCCTGCGATTGCCCAAGCGTCAATGCTCGTGCGACCGCCCGACCCCTTACATGAGTTAAGTTACCACGACGTAGCGAACAGCGCAAGATTCTCAAACGTTATCTCGAACGTTCGAGGATTTTTAACAGCTATTTTTTGCCGGCCGTCGCACCTGAAATTCCAAGGTTTCCGCCATAAACAAGCCGACCGGACCCGCAACGGGAGGACCACTCGTTCCTCGAACAACAGGTCTGACCGGCGTGTCGCATGCTCCAGCGACAGATTAGACATCAGCGTCATCCCCGACCAGCCCACAGCGGTATCACTCGCCGAGGGTGCACAATCTT
>CAYVHC010000111.1:0-3814 GCA_964451025.1 uncultured Bifidobacteriaceae bacterium | reverse complement strand
GACGCATCCTGGACGGCGGAGGCATTGCCTGCGCCGTCCGTGTCTTTCTTGCCGCCCATGTCGTGAGCCGGCACGTGGTACGGGGCGAGCGCCACCACGCACACGGCGCGTTCGCCCTCGACGGGATCCGTGCTCTGCGTGGCGCCCAGCAGGTCATCGGCCTTCACGCCGCCCGCCACGCTCACGGCGCCGGAATCCTCGGGAGCTTTGAGTGCCGGCAGGTCGGCGGCGTGCGCCACCACGAGTCGGCCCGCGGATGTGATGATTCCGAATGTCGACAGTGTGGTCGTGCGCACCGTCGAGGTGATTGTGTCACCGGGGATGCGCGGCGTCGAAGAGGAGCGCGCCTGCAGCGCGTCCCACGCTGCCATCGGGGCGCGCGCCACGAGTCCGTCGCCGCCCATCATCACAACGCACGGGTCGTCGTCGAGCTGGGCGGAGCCGAGGGCGTCCTCGCGGGTCACCGTCGCCGAAGCGGATGCCGCCACCGTGGCCAGCGCCGCCCCCGCTGCCTTCGCCGGCGATCCCTCCGCCTTCGAGACGACGGGGGTCATGGAACCGTCCTCGTTCATGTCGAGCAGCACGGTGCGCCGCGGCGTGCCGTAACGGGCGGCCACCTCGTCCATCTCCTGTTCGACCACGGCGTCGCGCTTGGACTGCGACCCCAGTATCTCGTTGAGCTCGTTGATGCGGGCGCGCAGGTCGTCACGCTCGGATTCGAGCTCGATGCGGCTCATTTTCGTCAGGCGCCTCAGACGCAGGTCGAGGATGTACTGCGCCTGCGTGTCATCGAGGTCGAACGTGTCGATGAGCCGGCGTCGCGCCTGCTCGGCGTCGTCGGACGTGCGGATGACGGCGATCACCTGGTCGATGTCCACCAGCGCGAGCAGCAGGCCCTCCACCAGGTGCAGGCGCTCCTGTGCCTTGCGCAGACGGCATTCGCTGCGCCGGGTGATGACGTCACGGCGATGTTCCACCCACACGTCGAGCAGCTCCTTGATACCCATGGTGTGCGGGCGGCCGCCCACGAGCGCCACGTTGTTGATGGCGAACGAATCCTCGAGCGGGGTGTGGCGGAACAGTTGCGCGAGCACCGCCTGCGGGTCGAAGCCCGTCTTGATCTCGATGACCAGACGCGTGCCGTTGTGCCGGTCCGTCAGGTCGATGGCGCTGGAGATCCCATCGAGCTTCTTGTTCTTGACGCCTTCGGAGATTTTCTCAAGCACCTTCTCCGGGCCCACCATGAACGGCAGCTCGGTGACGACGATCGCCTTCTTGCGCGCCGTGACGTTCTCCACGTGCGTGCGCGCACGGGTGATGAACATGCCACGGCCGGATTCATACGCCTGCCGGATCCCGTCGCGTCCCATGACGATGCCTCCGCCGGGCAGGTCGGGGCCGGGCACGTATTCCATGAGCTCGTCCACCGTGGCGTCGGGATGGTGCATCAGATGCTTGGCCGCTGCGATCACCTCGGCGAGGTTGTGCGTGGGCATGTTCGTCGCCATGCCCACGGCGATGCCGGACGCGCCGTTGACCAGAAGGTTGGGCAGGGCGGAGGGCAGGACGGTGGGCTCCTGCAGCTTGTTGTCGTAGTTGGGCGTGAAATCGACGGTGTCTTCGTCGATGGCCGCGTTCATCGCCAGCGCCGCCGGTCCCAGGCGCGCCTCCGTGTAACGGGAGGCGGCCGGCCCGTCGTCAAGGGAGCCGAAGTTGCCGTGTCCGTCCACCAAGGGCAGCCGCATGGCGAACGGCTGCGCCAGGCGCACCATCGCCTCGTAGATAGCCGAATCCCCATGCGGATGCAGCTTGCCCATGACCTCGCCCACCACGCGCGCGGACTTCATGTACGGGCGGTCGGGGGTGAGGTTCATCTGGCCCATCTGATAGATGATGCGGCGTTGCACCGGCTTCATGCCGTCGCGGGCGTCGGGCAGGGCGCGCGCATAGATCACCGAATACGCGTATTCGAGGAACGACGTGCTCATCTCCTCGCTCAACGGTGTGTCGATGATATGCTCGTCGACCTTCCTGGGGTCGTATGCCGATGCTTTCTTGGTGCGCTGTGCCATGCTGCTCCTTCAAGGTTCCAACCCAAAAAACTACCACACTCATGCACCCGCACGGCGGGTTTCGCCTCCGCACAGGGCAGGCTGGGGACGGACGAGAGACAGGCGATGGGCAGGCGCGGTGCTTCAATGGGGAACCATGGACAGCCACATCGACAGTGAGAACGAGGGACTATATGAACTGCGGCCCGTCGCGCGATACGACGACGCAAGCCGCGCCGGCGCCGCGCCGACAGGGCAGGCCGTGGGCAATGCAGCCACGGAACCGGGCACGCGGCATGGATTGACACGATACGTGGGAGCCCGGCACCTGGGATGCGTGCTCCCCGCGGTCAGCGCCGCGCTGGGAGCGCCCGTGCCGACCCGCATCCACCCCGATCCGGAACGGCTGCGGGTCGAGCTCGGCCTTCCCCGGGCGCGCGCCGCCGTCGTCGTGCTCGTGGACGGCCTGGGGTTCTGGAACCTCACGCTGCGCCGCGGCCACGCCGCATACCTGAGGAACCTGCTGGACGATAGCGCCGGCAGCCGTCCCATCAGCACCTGCTTCCCCGCAACCACCGTCGCGGCGATGGGCACCTTCGGCACCGGCACATGCCCCGGTCTCACCGGCATGACCGGGTATTCGCAGCTCAACCCGCGCAACGGCAAGATATGCCAGCTCATCGCCTTCCGTGACGCGATGAGCCCCCAAGAACTGCAGACGCAGCCCACCGTATTCTCGGCGCTCGCCGGAGCCGGCATGCGCGTCACGTCGATCGGACTGCCCAAGTTCGCCGGATCGGCCTTGACGGAGGCTGCGTTCCACGGGGCCGACTACCACGGCATGCGGTCGATGGACGACCGCGTGCGCGCCGCCGCCGAAGCCAGTCGCGAGCCGGGAATCACCTACCTGTATTTCAATGAGTGCGACAAGGCCGGTCACAACTACGGGTGGGAGTCGGAGCAATGGATCGCGGCGTTTGAGAAAGTCGACGGATGCCTGGGGCTTCTGCGGCGCGAAGTGCCGCGGGACACGCTCATCGTCGTCGTGGCGGACCACGGCATGGTGCAGACCGATCCGCAGCAGCGCATCGACATCGCCGCCACGCCGCAGCTTTCCCGAGGAATCGCCTTGGTGGGAGGGGAGCCGCGCGCCCCCATGCTGTATGTGAACCCCGATGTGGATTCCCGCGACGTCGCCGACAGATGGCGCGACTATCTGGGCGGGCGCGCATGGGTCGGGACGCGCCGTCAGGCGATCGACGCCGGGCTGTATGGCGTGGTGCGCCCCGAGGTGGAGCCGATGATCGGCGATGTGATCGCGGCCGCGAACGGCAGGGTCACGATCGTGGACTCCCGTTTCCAGATGGACAGGGCGACGCGGCTGCCCAGCGTGCACGGTTCGGCCACCGTCATGGAGACGGACGTGCCGTTCCTCATCGATTACATCGACTGATTGAATCGGCGGGTTGATTCGTGCGATTTATTCGCGCGATTCGGCTCATTCGCCGAAGATGATGTCGTCCCATTTACGGAACACCGGGCGCTGCTTCTTGGGCTGCGCCTGCTGCGTCTGCCGCGACGGGGCGGCAGGATCAGTCCTGTGCGCGCCTTCTGCGGCGGGGGAGGGGGAGGCGGGAGTCTCGCCGGTCGCGGGAATGCGCTCCGTCTGTGCGTCGTCCGTGGCTGGGGATGACGCCTGTGATGCTGATGAGCGCGCCCCTTGCGCAACGGATGCCGGATGATGCGCGTCGGCTATCGGGGAG
>CAYVHC010000110.1:0-3845 GCA_964451025.1 uncultured Bifidobacteriaceae bacterium | reverse complement strand
AGCTCACCGGGCGCCGTGGCGATCCGCCGCCCGCCCCGCGCGACATCATCCCGCTTCCGCCTCCCCAGACCGCGGCCCAGCGCAGTGCCCATCCCGCCGCCGCGGCGAAGGCAGCCAAGAAGAAGTCCGAGATCAAGGACGACACCGATGTGCCGCAGAGCTACGACCAGTCGCACAAGGTGCAGACGACGTTGCGTCGCGGCCCGATGTTCTCCGAAATGCGCTGAACGCCCATGGCAGACGAACCTTCGCACACCCCCACGCCTGGGGAGCGCCCTGAAGCGGTGGATGCCGGCGCCACGGATTCCGCAGGTGCCACCGGTGCCGCCGGCACCACGGGACGCCGTTCGGGCATCGCGTCGCTCGCTTCCGAGGATTTCAGCGTCATCGATTCCATCGGCGGGGTGCGCGGCGTCATCGAATCCGTGCTGCCCAGCTTGGTGTTCCTCGTGGTGTTCCTCGTCACGCGGGACCTGGCGCTCACGGTGAAGGTGTGCGGGGCGTTGTGCGCCCTTGAAGTGCTGGCGCGCCTTGTGCAACGCCAGACCATTGCCGGCGCGCTGTCGGGCGTCGTCATGATGCTCATCTGCCTGTATGCGGCATACAAAAGTAACGATGCGCGCAATTATTACCTGCCTGGGTGCATCATCAACGCCGTGTGGGCGGTGGCGCTGCTTGCCAGCCAGGCGTTCCGCGCTCCGGGAATCGGCCTTATAGTCGAATTCGTGCGGCGGCCCCCGGCGGACGGGCTGCGCGCCTGGTACCGCGCGTGGCATGGGGATGCCGCGTTGCTGCGCGCCTACACCGTCGCCACATGGGTGTGGATTGCCATGTTCGTGGTGCGCGATGCATTCCAGGTGCCCTTGTATTTCAGCGGGAACGTGGGTGTGCTCGGCACCGTGACCCTTGTGCTGGGCGTGCCGCTTTTCGCCTTGGTGTGCTGGGTGTCGTACCTGATCATCGGCACCCCGTTGCATGAGCATCGCGAACGGGAGATTGAGCGGGATCCTGAAGCCAACGGAACTGGGCGCGGGGCTGAGGACCCCGGGCGCGAGTCCGAGGATTCCGAGGAGCCCGAAGATTCTGAAGAATCCGAAGGCCGCAAGGATTTGACAGATCCCATCGGTGTGGAAGAACCCCGGGGTCTGTGACGAACAGTTGCCAGCAGATTGAACAGACAGCAGGAGAGAAGGACGGAGATTCGCATGGACGTTGAAATGACAATCGAACGTTACGCTGACCAAGGCCGCTGCGTGGGGCACGTGGATGGGCGCGTCGTGTTCGTGCGCTTCGCCCTGCCTGGCGAGAAGGTGCGCGTCACCCTCGACGAACCGCATGACCGCGCTGACCGTTTCTGGACCGGCGAAGTCACCGAGGTGCTCGAGGCGAGCCCTGAGCGTGTGCAGCCCGCGTGGCCGCTCGCCGGCCCCATTGCACAGGGCGGGGGAGTCGGCGGCGCCGATCTCATCCATGTGTCGCTGCCGGGGCAGCTCGCATGGAAAAAATCCGTCATTGACGATCAGATGAAGCGCCTGGGGCATGTGGACACTGACGTGCAGGTGGTGCGCGCTCCCGGCGACGAAGCGAAGGACGGGCTTCACTGGCGCACCCGCATCGAACTCATCGCCGACGAGGAAGGAATGCCTTCCATGCGCCGTCGCGGCAGCCATGTGCGCATGCCCATTGATGACATGCCGCTCGCCACTCGCACCCTGCTCGACGTGGCAGAGCAGACCAAGCTGTGGCACGGCGGGTTCGAACCCGGCAGCCAGATTCGCGTGGTGGCGCCCGAACCCAGGGAAGAGGCGGGTGCGACGCCGTTTGACGCTCGCGCCACGGCCGACGCACACCGCACGGATGCCGACGCGCCGGATTACGCCCTCATGGTCGATGGTAGGCAGCGGGATGGCCGCCGTCTGCTCACGGAGGATGTGGATGTGACGCTTCCGGGCGCTGAGAGCGCCACGCGTTTCAGCTATTGCGTGGATTGCGGCGGCTTCTGGCAGGTGCATCGTCTGGCGCCGAACCTGCTGGTGCAGCATGTGCTTGACCTTGCGGCGACGGTGCTGCGCGGTACCACAACCGCGTGCATCTGGGATTTGTTCTCGGGCTCGGGACTGTTCACCCTGCCGCTTGCTGTGACTGCCGCCCCGCGCGTGCGCATGCTCAGCGTGGAGGGCGCTCCCAACGCCGTGCGCAACGCCCAGCGCAACCTCGATCGCTACCATGTGCGCGCCGTGGATGCGCTGGTGGGGGATGTGGCGCGCACATTGCGCACCGTTCCCTCGCGCCTGTCGCATCCTGATCTTGTGGTGCTTGATCCGCCGCGTGCCGGCGCTCGCGCCGACGTGTGCCGTCGCATTGCCGCAGCCGCGCCTCGTGGCATCATCTACGTGGCGTGCGACCCCACCAGCTTGGCTCGCGACACCGCCACGCTCACCGCCGCTGGCTATCGCCTGGCGGACATCCGCGCCTATGACATCTACCCGATGACACACCATGTTGAGACGGTGGCTTTGTTCGTGAAGGACTGAGACCCCGTCTGACCAGAGCCTGTGAAGAACGGGCGTGAGGTGTTCAATGGGAACGTAGTCATCCATATGGCGCCTCCCGCCGGCCTCGTGCCGGGGAGGGGAATCCGTAATCTGTTCGATTGGCGCAAATCGTCGCATATACATCCGCTGATACGCAGCGTCATCTTCCATTATGAATTCGAGTTCATCCATCCTTTCGCGGACGGCAACGGACACATGGGCAGGATGTGGCACAGTCTTCTTCTCGGTGCGTGGAACGAGATCTTCTACTGGCTTCCGATGGAGGAGCTCATTCGTTCACGGCAGCAGGAGTATTATGATGCGCTCGGCGAATCGGACAGGGAGGCGGACAGCGCTCCGTTCGTCGAACTTATGCTGGGCATCACCCTTCTCCACGAGGCGGAATCCAGAGGTCAAGCAGATGTCCGCCGAGCGTGTGGTTATGCTAGGCATTGGTTTCCACATGCGTAAGCATCATGGAGGTGAGATTGCTTGTGAGAGGGCTGTACACGTATCACCCGCTTCTCGTCTTCGCAGTCTTAAGCTTGATTCTTCCTATCATTAGCATCTATGTCTGTTTGACGGAGGAACCGGACACCGTCTCACTGGTTGCCGTCCTCCATGCAACCGGGGTCACCTATCTTGTTTTCTATTCCCTTGCCGTTAACGACGAACTTATTGATTGCATTGGTATCTTGTGGGTGATCGACGTGGCAATCATTTCTTCCAGTATTGCCGGCATCATCATGTCCACGCCGATAGATTTCGCAAGTTTGCATTGGCGCGACCACTTTCTTGAAAATCTGTTGTTGTTCAATCTCCTGCCGTCGTTGTTGCCGATTTTTGTGAAATACACCAACCACCTTGCCAAGCGCAGGAATCACCCACGGGCGGATTCCGCATTGGAGGAATCCGCCCGTGAGGATGATTTTGAAGGAAGGCCGTCAGAGGAAGAATCTCACTTTGACATGTTCAGCAGGTAGTGTGTGAATGCCGAGCAGCAAAGGCTTCTTTCCTCATTTGTCGAGGTGCCTGCAAACTGCGCCAGAAGACCAATTGCACGGAGTCTTTCCCATGTGCCGTCCATTTTGTTCCACACAGTCTCATAGAGTGTGTCGTAGTTGGTGAAATCCAAGCCGTCATCTATGTAAACGCTGTCTTTGATACAAGGGGAATCCCCAATAAGCAAGGGCTTTCAGCGGTTTTGCTCCGCCGGAAGCCTTCTTCTTTTATGCCTGTTTTCAGTTTTTCAGCGACTTTTCCCGTGGAAATTTAAACCCATGTGAACCCTTGATTTGAACCCCTCCGAGG
>CAYVHC010000109.1:0-3852 GCA_964451025.1 uncultured Bifidobacteriaceae bacterium | reverse complement strand
TGCGCATAGTCCGGCTTGACATGCTGCTCCCACACGGAACGGCCGACATTGTCCCAATCGGTCACCAGCGTTCCGTGGTAATCCCACTCGCCCCGCAGCTTGTCGTTCAGCAGCCAGTCGTTGAAGGTGACAGGCACACCCTCGATGGCTTCATAGCCAAGCATGAACGTGGCGCAGCCTTCCTTGGCGACTCGTTCGAAGGGCGGCAGGAACCATGATTCGAGCGTGCGGCGGCTCAGGTCGGCCTCGGATGCGTCGCGCCCGCCCTCAGTCTGCGAATATCCGGCGAAATGCTTGGCGCACGCCAAGATCGCGTTCGTTGCCAAAGGTTCGTTCGCCGTGGCTCCTCCTTGGTATCCCTTGATGATGCTCGATGCCAGCTCGCCGATGAGATAGGGATCTTCGCCAAAGGTTTCTCCCACACGTCCCCAACGGGTGTCGCGGGCAATGCACAGCACTGGTGAAAACGTCCAATGCACTCCGGTCGCCGACACCTCTTCGGCAGTGGCGCGTCCCATGGCGCGGAGCATATCCGGGTCCCACGTCGCGGCCATGCCCAGCTGCTCGGGGAAGATGGTGGCGCCTGGCCAGAAGGAATAGCCGTGAATGCAATCGTCGCCGATGAGCAGCGGGATTCCCAGACGGGTCTTGGATTGCACGATCTGAGAGGCCTTGAGCAGGTCGTTGGGCGACGTGTGCAGGATGGAACCAACATGGCGGCCGACTATGAGATCCTCAAGATCGGCGCCGCGGGCATCGAGCTGCATCATCTGCCCGACCTTCTCTTCGAGTGTCATGCGCGACAGCAAGTCGCGGATTCTCTCTTCGGTGGACAGAGCGGGATTTGTGTAAGCTGCTGCCTCGCTGGGAGAGGATGCGGCGGGAGAGGATGCGGTGTGCGAGGGTGTGGTTGCTTTGGTCATGGCATTGGCTCGTTTCCTGCGAATATGGTGTCGGACGGCATTGTCATTTCATTGCAATCATAGGTTTTCTGCGCTGTCGACATACCTTGTGTCGGTGAATGTTTTTGTGTTGGTGAGTACCCTGTGTTGGCGAACGCCCTGTGTTGGCGAATGCCCTGTGATTGGCAAGGGCAGTGGTCTGTGACAGATTCGGGGATGCTTCAAAATCGGTGGGTGCGGCAATCATGGGGGCATGACTGATTCCGCACCTTCCTCTTTCGCCGCGTCCTCCGGGTCTTCCGCCTCCGCCAGCCATGCCACTTCGCTGCGGCACGTGGTCGCAGGCATCGTGGCACACGTGGATGCCGGCAAGACTACCTTGTCGGAGGCCTTGCTGCATGCGGCGGGGCAAGTGCGAGAAATCGGGCGTGTTGACCATGGCGACGCATTCCTCGATCCCGAGGCGATGGAAAAGAAGCGCGGCATCACCATCCACGCGCATCAGGCGCGTATCCGCCATGGCGGTCTGGACCTGACGATGCTGGACACGCCCGGTCACGTGGATTTTGCGGCGGATACCGAACGGGTGCTGCGCGTGCTGGACTATGCGATCTTGGTGATTTCCGGCACCGATGGTGTGCAAGGGCACACCGAGACGTTATGGCGGTTGCTGGCGCGTTATAACGTGCCGGTGTTCGTGTTTGTCAACAAGATGGATGCGTCCGGTGCCAGTCGCGACACCGTGCTTGCCCAGTTGCGCTCGCGGTTGTCGGATGCCATGGTGCCGTTGGGAGACGGGCTTGAGGCGTGCGCCGAAGACATGGCGATGCAAAGCGAACAGGCGATGGACGAGTTTCTTGAAACCGGCACGCTGGGGGAGGGCACTGTGCGCGCCCTGATCGCGCGGCGTGCGGTATTTCCGGTGTTTTTTGGTTCGGCGTTGCGCATGGATGGCGTGGAAGCGTTCCTCGATGGGTTGGATTTGTGGATGCTTGAGACGCCGCGGCCGGATGCGTTCGGTGCGCGGGTGTATCGGGTGTCCCACGATGAGCGCGGCAATAGGCTCACGTGGATGCGCGTGACGGGCGGTGAGCTGCGCGCCAAACAGATGCTGCATGAAGTGCCAGGCGGTGGCGCCGGAGCGGCTGGCGGTGCTGATGAGGCTGATGGCACTGGCGGCGCGAGCGAAGCTGGTAGCGCCGGTGCTGGCGATGCCGGCAGCGAGGTCGGCTCGGCTAGTGGCGAGATCGACACGTGGGAGAAAATCGACCAGATCCGCATCTACAACGGTGCCAAATACGAGGTGGTCACGCTGGTGCCATCAGGATCGGTGTGCGCGGTGGCCGGCCCTGAGCGCACATTCCCCGGCGAGGGACTGGGCTTCGAATCGGATGCGGGTGCACCCATGCTGCAGCCTGTGCTGACATATGCTGTGCTGCCAGCGGGGGCGAGTCAGTCAAGCGCCAGCGATGTTTTTTCCGGGGCGTCGCACGGCAATCAGGATTCACCGCGCACAGATTCCGCTGATGGCACCAAGAATCAGGGCAGCAATAATTCTTCCAACTCCTCAGCAACTACTTCTTCCAACGTCGCACACGTCCAAGCCGGCACAACAGGCGGTATCGCGGGGCGAGCGGGCAGCCCGCAGTTCGATAGCCCGCAGTTCGACGAAAACACCCTGCACAAGCTCATCTCGGCGTTGCGTGAACTGGAGGACGAGGAGCCGTTGCTGCGTGTCGCGTGGGTGGAGCGTCTGCAGGAACTGCACGTGCAGCTGATGGGCGAGGTGCAGCTTGACGTGATTCGCCAAGCGCTGCATGAGCGCTTTGGCATAGACGTGGATTTTGGCACCGGCGGGATTCTCTACAAAGAGACCGTGACCGCGACAATGGAAGGCGTGGGGCATTTCGAACCGCTGCGCCATTACGCAGAGGCACACATCCTCATTGAGCCGGGGGAGCCTGGCAGTGGCGTGCATGTGGGTGCGCGCGTCAGTGAGGATGTGCTCGCGCGCAATTGGCAGCGTTTGGTGGTGACGCATCTTGCCGAGAAAACGCATCTGGGCGTGCTTGTTGGCGCTCCGCTCACCGATGTGCGGCTTACGCTTGTGGCAGGACGCGCGCATCTCAAGCACACCGAGGGTGGCGATTTTCGTCAGGCGACGTACCGCGCGGTGCGGCAGGGTCTCATGGAACTTTGCCAGCGCGGCGAATGCCGTTTGTTGGAACCGTGGTATGCGTTCCGGCTCGAAGTGCCGCAAGAGTGCGTGGGTCGTGCGATGTCCGATGTGCAGCGCATGGGCGGTGAGTTTGAGTTGGAGACTGCTGCCGGTGGCATGGATGGTGGTGCGGGTGTCGGTGCCGCGAGTGGTAGCGCAGGCGGCGCAGGGGACAGCGCCATGCTGGTCGGGAAGGCGCCGGTGAGCCAGATGCGTGATTATGCGATGGATGTCAATTCGTTCACCCACGGCATGGGGCGGCTCTCGTGCACGTTCGCCGGATACCGACCGTGTCATGAGGAGGACGCTGTGGTGGCGGCCGCGGGGTATGATCCGGTCGCTGACCTTGATAACACGCCGGATTCCGTGTTTTGTGCGCATGGCGCCGGGTATCCGGTGGCGTGGAAGGACGTGCCGAGCCACATGCATGTGCCGTATGTATGGCCAGGCATGCGCGATGGCGCGGCGGTGTGAATTCCGCGGGCGACATAACCGTTCGCTGCGTTGGGCTTGGCATTGGGACTGGTATCGAGTGTGCTCGGTTCGCCGCTTGGTGGCGCACTAAATTTAGCGGGCGACATAACCACGGCGTGTGACGGTGTACCATATATATTCGTTGCCCCGGTAGCTCAGGGGATAGAGCACCGCTCTCCTAAAGCGGGTGTCGTGCGTTCGAATCGCATCCGGGGCACCGTTCCGGTGCCGGGCATGCCGTCCGGCATCACGATGAAC
>CAYVHC010000108.1:0-3853 GCA_964451025.1 uncultured Bifidobacteriaceae bacterium | reverse complement strand
GCTGACCACCGTCACCGTATCGGTCGGGGTGATGGTGATATTGCCGAACAGCTTCGAGGACAATCCGGCGGCGGCATCGCTCATGCGCTGGGCGAGTGCCGTGTGCCCGGAGAGTGCGAACAGCGCCATACGCGATTGCAGGGAGGACAGGCAGGCGGTCCATGCGTCGGGTCCTTCGGCACTGGTCTGTGCAATCCTGCTCGCGTCGTGGCGGGCGAGGGACTGCTCGTCGCCGCTGCGCGACGTGCTTGCGGCGGCGCTGCCCGAGGCGGACGGCGAGGAACCGGGTGTGTCGGATGACAGGATGTCGTCCTTGAATCGCTTGAGATTGTCGACATCCTGGGCGAACGCCGCAAGCACGGCTTCCAGACGTTTGCGGCATGCGGCGCTGATGCCGGATGATTGCGGGACAAGCTCAGCCGCCGACTGCCCGCTGCGGTACGCGTCCGCCGCCATCAGGGTGCCCAGGTCGGTCAGGTTGAGCCAGCTCGCCTGTTCGACGGCGCTCATCAGCGAGTCGATGAACCCGGTGGACGCTCCGATATCAAGGCACACCAGCAGGTTACGGGACGTGTACGGTTGTTCCATCTGGTAGAACGCGCTCTGCGCGATGAACCGCGCGAGCCTGCCGGCATCGCTGGTCTCGCTGTCCGCCTCGCTGCTGGTCGCCTTGCCCCGGGCCAGGCCGGTCAGCTCCTGCTGGGCGACCAGTACGGTGATATCGCCGGCATCCGTGGACACCACGTACTTGCCGGTGTGTACGGTGCCCGAGGTGCCGGCGCCATAGCCGGATGTGGCGATTACGGTGTCATAGCCGGCCTGGCGTGCGGTGGCCAAGGCGCTTTGGGTCCACCGGGCATGGCCCTGCATCGCAATCGTCTGGCGTTTCGCCGTCGTGCTGCCCACGGCGGAACGGTACGCCGACAGGCCGGCCGGCGCATCCCAGTCCGAGGTCTTCACCCCGGCTTTCGTGTAGCTGTCCGGCGAATCGAGTGCCGCATACGCGGTGATGTCGAACATGCCCGGCTGCATGATCGCCGCGGTCTGGGTGGGCATGGACATGGCTTGCAGATACGACGGATCGGCGAGAACCTGAAGTTTGGTGTGCTTGGTGAGCAGCTGTGACTGGGCGCGTTCGGTCTTGGCGATGTCGCCGGCAGGGGAGACCGCCCCGGCGACGGAGCCGCTGTTCAGCCAGGAGGTTTCCGCATTGAGGATATTGGTGACGCTGGCGCTGTTGGCCTGCCATGTCTTCGACCCGAGCGGTTGCACGATGGTGATCCCCATGGCAGGGGTGTCGGCCGTCTTCAGGCCGTCCGACGAGCGTGTCAGGAAGGTGTGCAGCGATGCCTCTTTCGCCCGCGTCCCGTCGGCCTGCACGCCGGGGGCGTAGGTGATGCGCACAGGTTTCGGTCCCCAGCTGGTGATGGCGGCCAATTGCTGGGAGGCGGCATCGATATCGATGGTGATTGTGGCTGTGCCGTGGGCCGCGATGGTGCCGACGTCGGCCTGCGCGAGCCGGTCCGTCATCGGGATCCTGGATTGCCCTTGCGCCCAATCCTGGATGTCCGTACGGGACACGAATGTGTAGAAGGCGTTCGTGGACACGGTGACGGTGCCCGCTTCACTCGCCGTGGTGCCGGTATTGTGCACGGTCAGGCGCAGATGATACCCGGAGGATGCCGTGACGACGGGGGTGACGCTGTCGATGGTCATCGTGGTGCCGGCGGCCGACACGGAGGACGCCGCGGCGGTGCTGTTCGCCGTTGCGTTGCGGGCATGTTTGGCGGCCGGCGCCTGCGTACTGGCCACGGCGGCGGCACAGCCGAAGACGGACGGCAGCATGACCGCGAGCACGATGGCGACCAGCAGGCATAGGGCATGCCTCACCCGCGCCCTGATATCGTCGTGATGTACGAGGTAGTTCAACGTTATGCCTGCCTGTTCAGTTTCCTCGCGTAAAGCCATGCGATCTTGCGTTCATTAGGATAGCTGAGCACATTGTCCAGATCCTCGAACTTCACCCAGATGACGTCCTCGGCCTCATGGTCCGGATCGCCGGCCACCGTGAGCTCGCCGCTGATGCGGCGAAGCGCATAATGGTGCACCAGCTTGTGCACGCGTTGGCTGGTGCCGGTGAACCAGTAGTCGATCGTGGCGATGGAATCGACCACCTCGCCAAGGATCCCCGTCTCCTCGTGCACTTCGCGGACCGCGGTCTGCTGCGGGGTCTCGCCTTTTTCGATATGCCCCTTGGGCAGGCACCATTCCAGGTGGCCGCTGCGCGAATGGCGGGCGATGATCGCGACACGCCCCTGGTCGTCGAACACCAGACCGCCGGCGGAATACTCGCGGACGACCGGCAGCTCCTGGGTGTCCAGGGAGGCGAACGTCGCGGGCATGTCCCCGGTGCGGCGTTGCGGCATCAGCGCGGGAGTAGGGGCGCCGGGCTCTTGGTTCTGGTAGCGTACCGGCCGTTGCGACTGCGACGTATACATCAACGTGTCAGCGGCCGGCCCGTTTTGGGTACGCTTATCCGCAGCATTGGCGAGCATGCGCGCAAGGTCTGCGGGAGTAATCATGTCTTCCACCTTACTCAAACCAATGTGCAGGTGGAGTGACGGTATGCTTGAAGGCGTAGAAAAAGTGACGAATCGAAAGGGCGCGCGTTGAATTTCGAAGTCTGGCCAGAGGCGATAGAGCTGGGCCGTATGTTCGCGGACGAAGGGTATGAGCTGGCTCTTGTGGGAGGTCCGGTGCGTGACCTGCTCCTGCATCGCAAATCCCATGATCTTGATTTCTGCTCATCCGCGCGTCCGGAACAGTTCGAGCACATCCTGCGCGCATGGGGCCGTGACGGCTTCTGGGATATGGGACGCAAGTTCGGCACCCTCGGGGCGATGCGTCGGCGTCCGGACGGCACTGCGGTACAGGTCGAGGTGACCACATACCGTCGCGACACGTACGATCCCGACTCCCGCAAGCCGGAGGTCGACTATGGTGACTCGCTTGAGGGCGATCTGTCCCGTCGCGATTTCACGGTGAACGCGATGGCGTTGCGCGTGCCCGACCTGGAATTCGTCGATCCGTTCGGCGGCGCGAACGACCTGGTCAAAGGCGTGTTGCGCACGCCGGTCGACCCCCGTCAATCCTTTGACGACGACCCGTTGCGCATGATGCGGGCCATCCGCTTCGTCGCCCAGCTGGGCTTCAGCATCGAGCCGGAGACCGCGCAGGCGATTACCGAGATGACCGAGCGCATCCGCATCGTCTCCGCGGAACGTGTGCGCGACGAACTGGTCAAGACGCTGCTGTCCTCCCGCCCCCGTGCCGGCATCGAGGCGCTGGTGGATTCCGGGCTTGCCGATATCGTGCTGCCGGAAATCCCCGCGCTGAAACTCGAAATCGACGAGCATCACCGGCACAAGGACGTCTTCGAGCACACCATGATTGTGCTCGACCGCGCGGTGGCGTTGGAAACCGGCCCGGACGGCCCGGTGCCGGCTCCAGACCTCGAGTTGCGCCTGGCCGCGCTCCTGCACGACATCGGCAAGCCGGCCACCAGGAAGTTCGAGGACCACGGCAAGGTCAGCTTCCACCACCATGACGCCGTCGGCGCGAAACTGACGCGCAAACGTCTGCGCGCCCTGCGTTTCGACCATCATATCGTCCAGGATGTGAGCGAACTGGTGAACATGCATCTGCGCTTCCACGGGTATGTCGACGAGCCGTGGACCGATTCCGCGGTCCGCCGCTACGTGCGTGACGCCGGGCCGCTCTACGAGCGTCTCAACCGGCTGACCCGCGCCGACGCGACCACGCAGAACAAGCGCAAGGCCCAGATGTTCTCCGA
>CAYVHC010000107.1:0-3971 GCA_964451025.1 uncultured Bifidobacteriaceae bacterium | reverse complement strand
ACAACGGACGCGGATGATGACACCAGCACCGCCGAACCTGCCGGTTCAACCGACGACGAATCAGCCGCCTCAACCCCCGATAACCAGACCGTACCGGCGGCCTCCTCGACCGCTCCCGCATCATCCGGCGGCAATCGCCCGCGCGTGGTCCCCGGCTTGACGCTCTCCGGCACGCTGCGGTTCTCCCCACCTCCGTCCAGCAGCCCGACATTCAGCGGTGAGCCCCGCCATATTCACGGGCTGGTGGAGATTGACGGATACGTGCAAGGCGACGGCTCCATCGAGCTCAACGGCGCCCGATTCATGCTTGGGTAGGCGGGCGGCCGGTAGCCAACGGGACCATGGGCCCGAGCTGTGAAGTATCAAAGGCCATCAAGTCATAGTCATGCTGTAAGCCGAGCCAGAATTGAGGTGTCGTCCCCAACGCCCCCACCACACAACAGGCCATCCCCGCCCCGATCGGAAGAACCGATACGAAAAACAGCGCTCATTCCGCACTGAGATATACTTGGCGTTACGGTTTCTGAAGTACGCCACTTCATACGGAAGCCAAATGGCACATCATCGAGGAGGCCATGAGCATGCCGACACCACACACCGTCAACGACGTCACGCCTGCACCGACGCAAACAACTGACCCGAGCATCGTCCTGTCACTGAGTGATATCACGTTTTCATATTCAAACAACACGAACATTCTTCGCGATATCTCACTTGACTTTCCAAGCGGTTCATGGAGCGCAATCATGGGCCCCTCCGGGTCAGGCAAGTCGACACTACTCTATTGCGCCAGCGGGCTGCTAAGCCCCCAGCACGGGCATGTTATCTGCGGCACCACCGATATCACCACACTCAAAGGCAATGACTTGACAACGTTCCGCCGCGAACATTTCGGATTCGTATTCCAAAATTACAATCTGCTCCCGGAACTCACCGCCACCCAGAACGTCCTGCTTCCCAGCATGTTTGGAGCACACGCGTTACCTGAGCAGGACGCCCGCCGTGCGCTCGCGGATGTAGGCCTGGACCAGTACGCGGACGCCTACCCGGAAGACCTCTCCGGCGGGCAACGGCAACGCGTCGCCATTGCGAGAGGACTGGCGCTTCATCCGGATATCCTATTCGCCGACGAGCCGACAGGAGCACTTGATTCCAAGACGACGCGTGAGGTGATGGATCTCTTCCGCATGGCATCCGACAGAAAACAGACCGTGATCATGGTCACCCACGACCCCAATGTCGCGGCATGCGCAGATCAGGTCATTTTCCTTGTTGACGGTTCGGTTGTCGGCATCCACCGCGGCATGACCGCCGCAGATATCGCGTTGGCCTTCAGTACCGGCAACTTCGCTTCAACTCCGTCAACAACCGAAGACGCTCAGTAAGAAGGTGCGCCATGTCATCGCAACTCAGCGTGGTTTCCCGACAATTCCGTAAACGCCACGCCTCTTCATACCGGACGCTGTGCATCTCCACGTTTGCCACGTCGGCATTGGTCACCGCGTGTGCGCTCGTATGGAAATCCGCCCAACTTCAAGACGGAGCCACAGCGGGCAATATCATCCAGCGCATAGAGACCAACGCCTACTATTCAGGTTCGCAGACGCTCACGGGAATCATGCTGCTGTTTTCACTACTGACAGCATTATTGCTTATCGTCTCCGCAACCGGTTTTGTCGTCGAAGAGCAGCGGAAAAAATACGCTCTGCTCTATCTCAATGGTGCAACCGCAACGCAGATTCGCATCATTTTGCTTCGATCGCTCGGCGTATACGGCAGTGCAAGTTCCGTCATCGGTTGCTTTGCCGGCTGCGCTCTATGCTTCCCTCTTGCGGCGCTGCTCGTGTCCGCCGGCGGGGCAGCACCATCATTCACCGTGATCGTGCATCCATCCGCGGCAATCGGCTCGCTGGCAATCATGATCTGCACACTCGCAATAGGTATCCTCTATGCTTCCAAGCGCATCACAAACGTGTCGCCGCTGGAGGCGATTCGAGAAGTGGTCACCGAAAAAACAGGAACACATACCCGCCGCATGATCATGGCGGCGATACCGGCCATCGGCGGCATGGCGATTGGATTCGCACCGACGCAAATCCAGCCCGAAGCAAGAGTGTTCTGTGAAATACTCCTGTTCATCATCGCTTCCGCCATCGCTGCCCCCGGGATATTCCCTGCTATTGTGCGAGGCATCACCGCCGTGTTCACCTCATCGGCCCCAGTTGTCGTAGCGAGCCGAAGAAGCGTCAGGAACGCAAGCCGCACAGCCTCCATCGCTCTCCCTGTCACGATTCTGATGTTGGTTGTGTGCCCATTCCTCACCCTCATGGATACCGCGACCGCCGAAAGCGTATCAACCCAAATGAGCGCAATCCCATCGTCCATCGTCGCACGCGGGGATTCAGCGTATGAGCCGGCATTGTCAACGTACCTTCAACACGAATCGACAATCAGCTCATCCACGGTGTTCACGACACAAGGGTTCGCCGTTGACGATGACGACACCACCCTGTATTCCATTGCTTTCACGGATCGGCGATCCTTGACAGCCAATGCTTGCGGCATGACAACATTGGAAGGGGATCTGGCGGATCTGGGCGAAAACAAGGTGGCGGCCGTCGGGAACGGGAAACATCTCGGAGACACCATCACCATCCGCGGTATAGACGACACCGCGCACACCGCGACAATCGTCGCAATTGTCGACGACATCCCGGGATTGTCGCCTTCCTACCTCGCGTTGAAGGGATCTTTGCACTCACAGGGGAAAGCACAACCGTTGATGGCTTATATCAATGCAACACACAGCCGCAACGTCGTCGATACCTGGAATGCAACGCACGCAGACAACACCATCAAGCTATATACCAAGCAAGGGTTCATCGACTATTTCATCGAATACCGCAATGAAGGCAGGTCCGGAACATTGCTGCTCATCGGCGGCGCCGCATTGCTCGCAGTCCTGTTCCTTGTCCAGGCGGCCGATACGGCGGCACGAGAACATCTCGAACAAGACAGGATGCTGAAAACGATATGCGCAACGCCTCAAGGAATCGTCGGCATATCAGCGCTTGAAGGAGTCATTGACGTCATTGCCGCGGCGATACTCAGCGCTGTAGTCTATGCCGTGATCTGGTGTTCCCTGATTGTCATATCATCATCGGGTATGTCGTTCAGACCGCCGATCAGCGCCAAGGCATCCATTGTGTTGACGCTCGTATGTTTGCTGACGACAGGGATCGTGTGCGGGGCGCGTACGCGTAAAGAACTGGGATGACGAGGCGGCAAAGCCGCCACTGCATGCCGCGACGAAGAAACAAAATCCGTGAGACGTGCAATGGCCGTGCAAGGATTGGCGCGCCCCGTAATTCGCAGTGAGCCAATGCCATTCCCGCCCCACACCCAGTGAACGCATGCACAGGAACATTTCGCGCCCGCAACAATCCCACGGAAATACCGCCGCATCGATACTATAGAAGCAGGCTTCGGCGCATTATGCGAGGCGAAGCGACATCGTGACGGCCGGCCCGGGATCGACCCGCGGCAGGCTGCCATGGTGTCTGTCATTCAGCGAGCTCAAAGGAGCATTATGGACAAGGCACAGCAAGACGCATTGAAGAAGGCGGCCGGCATCGAAGCCGCGAAGCTCATCCAGGACGGCATGATCGCAGGTCTCGGCACCGGTTCGACCGTGCGCTTCCTGGTGGACGAGCTCGGCCGCCGCGTGCAGGAGGAAGGCCTCAAGTTCACGGGCGTCACGACGTCGCGCCGCACGCAGGAGCAGGCCGAGGGCTACGGCATCAAGATCGTGAACATCGATGACGTGGACCATATCGACATCACCATCGACGGCGCCGACGAGGTGGACAAGAACTTCAACGGTATCAAGGGCGGCGGCGCGGCGCTGCTGTGGGAGAAGATCGTGGCGATCAACTCCAACAAGGTCGTGTGGATCGTGGACCAGTCCAAGG
>CAYVHC010000106.1:0-4099 GCA_964451025.1 uncultured Bifidobacteriaceae bacterium | reverse complement strand
GGCAGCCGGTTCAGGAACGTCCTCTTCCGGCACCTCGACGGTCACCACGGACTCCTCCGGGTTGACGTGCTCAGCGAGCTCAGCGCCCTCGGGGAGCTTGACGTCCTTGGCGAACACCTTGTCGCCATCCTGCAGGCCGTCCACGGAGACGACGATGCGCTCGGGCAGGTTGGTGACGTCTGCGCGCACAGCGAGCTCCTGGATGTCGACGAATGCGACAGCGGCGCCCTTCGGCGTGCCTTCGACGAACACCGGCACCTCGACGGTGATCTTCTCGCCGGCGACGACCTCATAGAAGTCGATGTGCTCGATGATGCGCTTGACGGGGTTGCGCTGCACGTCCTTGACGACGGCGTGCTTGGCCTGGTCGCCGAACTTGATCTGGTACAGAGCGTTGGTGTGGCGCAGTGCGTTGGCGGTGTCGCGCATCGGAAGCTCGACGTAGACCGGCTGGTTGCCGCCCGCGTAGATGGTGGCAGGGATGAGGCCGGCGACGCGCATGCGGCGTGCCGCGCCCTTGCCGAATTCAGTGCGTTCCTTGCCTTCAAGGACGATTGCTGCCATGATGTGTTCTCCTCAGAGCCAGGGGAATGCCCCGGCATACAGCAGATTGGTTAATGTCACCTTGCTTCAACACATCGACGTGTCAAGGAATGTGAACGGCGTGAACAGCCGAGAAACTCCAAGCCCAGTCGATAACGGAACCACCCCAGGCGGCAAGCCCGGCGGCGATTCCCTCGCCAAAGCGGATGCGCTCTCGCGCAAACACAGAGGAATATACCACGGACTGCCTGCATCGGCAAATCGGCAGGTCCGCCCCTTCCCCTGGGGCCCTGCCACGGATGTGCCGCGAAGGCATAGAAAAACCGGGACGCGTGGCGGCGCAATCGCTACACGTCCCGGTCGGCTCACATCCGCGTCGGCCCACCGGCCCCGCGGGATACATCAGTCATGCACCGGATGCACCGGACATACCGAGGTTCGGCGCATACCGGGGTGCATCAGGCATCGAGCTCCTTGAGGGCCGCGATGATCTCTTCAAGCTCCTTCTTCGCGTCGCCGAAGAGCATCTGCGTGTTGTCCTGGAAGTACAGCTCGTTTTGGATGCCGGCGTAACCGGTGCCGCGGCCACGCTTGATGACCACCACGTGCTGGGCCTTATCGACATCGAGGATCGGCATGCCGGAGACCGGGGTGCCGGGCTTGCGGGCAGCGGGGTTGGTCACGTCGTTGGCGCCCACGACGAGCGCAACGTTGGCCTGCGGGAACTGCGGGTTGATGTCGTCGCGGTCCACGAGCTCCTCGTAAGGCACGTTCGCCTCGGCGAGCAGCACGTTCATGTGGCCAGGCATACGGCCGGCCACCGGGTGGATTGCGTACTGCACCTCGATGCCCTTCTTCTCGAGCATCGCGCCGAGGTCGGCGAGGTCGCGCTGCGCCTGCGCCTGCGCCAGACCGAAGCCGGGCACGAAGATGACCTTCTGCGCGTAGGCCAACTGCATGGCGACGTCATCAGCGGAGGTCTCCTTCATCGTGCCCTGCGGGCCGTCGCCGGCGGCGGCAGCGGCGTTGTCACCGCCGAAGCCACCCAGGAGCACGGTGCCCAGCGGGCGGTTCATGGCCTTGGCCATGAGCACGGAGAGCGTCATGCCGGAGGCACCCACGAGGGCGCCGGCGATGATAAGGGCCACGTTGTCAAGCGCCAGGCCGGACATTGCCACGGCGGTGCCGGTGCAGGCGTTCAACACGGAGATCACGACAGGCATGTCGGCGCCGCCGATCGGGAACACGAACAGCAGGCCGTAGATGAACGCCAGCGCGAGGGCGACGAGCGCCCACACGGAACGCTGCGCCGGCTGCACGCACAGCATGACGAACGAGGCGATGGTGGCGACGATCACGAGGATCGTCCAGAACGCCTTGCCGGGGATGTGCGCGGGCTTGCCGGAGAGGATGCGCTGCAGCTTGCCGGCGGCGACGAGCGAGCCGGAGAACGTCACGGAGCCGATGATGATGCCCAGGCCTGCGGTGATGAGCAGGACGAGGTTCACGTCATTGTCGGAGGTGTTCATGATGTCGTTGAGCGCCACGAGCGCGGCTGCGCCGCCACCCACGGTGTTGAACAGCGACACGAGCTGCGGGAAGTCCGTGGACTTCGTCTTCGTGGCGAGGGCCACGCCGACGACCGCGCCCACCGCGATGCACACGAGCACCACGACGAGGCCGGCGACGTTGATGTTGCTGCCGAAGGTGTCGGTCTGGGAATCATAGAAAAAGGCGATGAACGCCGTGATGACGGCGATGACCATGCCCGCGATGGAGACGTGGTTGCCCTTGACGGCCGTCTTCGGGGAGTTCATGTCGTGCAGGCCGCGCACGAAGAGCACGGCGGCGAGCAGGTAGAGGAACCATTCAACGATTTGGAAAACTGTCACTTGTGCTTAACTCCTCTTACTTCTCCGCCGTGGCCGCGTCAGCGTCATCGGACTGCTTGGCGACGGCCTTCTTGGGCTTGAACATCTCGAGCATGCGCTCGGTGACCACGTAGCCGCCGACGACGTTGATGGTGCCCAGCAGCGCGGCGAGGCCGACGAACACGAGGGCGAGCGGCGTATCGGCGTGCGCAGCGACGATGATGACGCCCACGAGCACGATGCCGTGGATGGAGTTGCCGCCGGACATGAGCGGGGTGTGCAGGGTCGCGGGGACCTTGCCGATGACCTCGATGCCGATGAGCAGCGCGAGGATGAACAGCGTGATGGATACAACGATGGTGTTCAAATCAATCACTCCTTGGAGGCCGCGTCAGCGGACGCGGGTTCGGCAGGACGCCCGGCGACGACCATCTTGTCGTCGAGCTCTTCGGACAGGTCGACGGCGAGCTTGCCGTCGCGGATGTAATGGACGAGCACGTCGGCGACGTTGCGCGCCAGAAGGTTCGACGCGGTGGTCGCGACTTCGCTGGACAGCGTGGGCGCGCCGATGATCTGCACGCCGTTGGCGGTCACGATCGTCTGCTCGGGCGCGGAGCCCTCGACGTTGCCGCCGAGGTCGGATGCCGCGCAATCGACGACGACGGCGCCGCGCTTGAGGCCGTCGACGCCCGCCTTCGTCAGCAGCACCGGGGGCTTGCGGCCCGGCACCTTGGCGGTGGTGATGATGACGTCGAAGCCTGCGGCCTTGGCATCAACCGCCGCCTGCTGCTGCGCCTGCTCCTCGGGGGTGAGGGCGCGCGCATAACCGCCCTTGCCCTGGCCCTTCGAGAAGTCGAGGCCCAGGTCGAGGAACTTGGCGCCCAGCGAGAGCACCTCGTTCTTGGACGCGGGGCGCACATCGTAGGCGGTGACCACTGCGCCGAGGCGGCGTGCGGTTGCGATTGCCTGCAGGCCGGCGATGCCAGCGCCGAGCACGAGCACCTTGGCCGGGCGAATCGTGCCGGCGGCGGTCGTCATCATCGGGAAGAACGATCCGTAGGCGTTGGCGGCCACGAGGGCGGCCTTGTAGCCCATAACGGAGTTCTGGCTGGTCATCTCGTCCATGGACTGCGCCGAGCTCAGCTGGCGGGGCAGCTTCTCGATGGCGACGGCGACGAGACCATGCGCCTGCAAGGAATCCACATACGCCTGGTCGGTGAACGACCCCAGCATGCCGATGACCCACGAGCCCTTCGGCAGTGCATCGATGAGAGCGGCATCGGGGCGGTCGACGAAACCGAACGCCTGAGCGCCGTCGATGACGGCCTGGCGGTCGACCACCTGCGCGCCCGCCTTCTCGTAATCCTCGTCCGAAAACAGCGCGGCATCGCCTGCGCCCTCCTCGATGAGGCAGCGAACGCCTGACTTCTTCAGGCGCGTCACGATCTCAGGCGTGAGAGCGACTCGCTTCTCATGTTCCGAGGTTTCGTTGAACACGCCATAGGCAACACTCGCCTGTGACTGATCTGCCACTAGATCTCCTCCTTCGGAAAACTCACGCGCCCAAGGCTGCGGGCGCACAAACCCGATGATAACCCATCAGCGGGCACATCGAACAGCTACAGCCACGGTGCGGACACCCAACGGGCAATCCGGCCCGCCCCGATCCGCCAGGGCGCGGTGCA
>CAYVHC010000105.1:0-4108 GCA_964451025.1 uncultured Bifidobacteriaceae bacterium | reverse complement strand
AAACAGCCGCAACGCCACGATGACGAAGAGGACCGGCAACACCACCGACATGACACCGAACAGAGCCGACGAGCAATAGTGGAGGGCGAGCCCCAGCCAGCCGTCCACGCGGAACCATTCCGACGCGATGAACAGCACGGCGAACACCAGCAGCATGAAGCACAGACCGTCACGACGGTAGCTTTCGTCATATGCCCCCACCCCCGTCAGGGACCGGACCGTGTAGCCCAAGGCACGCGGAACCGCCAGCAGCGCCTTGCGCCACCACGGTTCGGTGTAGGTCATCTCCTCATCCTCGACAGGGTCGCGTCGCGAGCTTCGACCGCCCGACCGGGGCGTCGAAGCCTGCGAGGATTCAGCGGATGAAGCGTTTGACGAGCGCCTGGGGGCGGATTCCCCCGGCCTGCGGGAAGATGAACTACGTGCCATAACGGCTCAAGGATACCAAACCCCCGAGCCGTTGTGCAGAGCACGCCGCGCGGGCCTTATGAACGCGACACACGCAGCGAACGCACCAATCGCAGCAGACGCGTCTATTGCAGACGCGTCGTATGCAGCTGGCCCAGATGATGCTGCACGTACTCATCCGCCTGGGAGTCGATGGCGTCGTAATCACCCGCGTCGGCATGACGCACAATCTGCACCGCGCGTTCCACCAGCCCTTCGCTCGCCGCGGTCAGCCAATGGATGCGGGGGTCGCGCCCGAACCATCCCATCTGCTTGCGCGCAAGGCGCTTGGTGTGTTGGGCGATGTCGGCGAACGCCTCGTCCTCGCTCATCAATCCGTCGAGGTAATCGGCGATCTGCTGGTATCCGAGCGCACGGGCGGCGGTGGGCCCCAGCTGCGGACGCATGCGGATGACCTCATCGACGAAGCCCTCGTCGCGCATCTGCTGTGTGCGCGCGTCGATGCGTTCGTCCAACTGCTCGCGGGGCATGTCCAGTCCGATTTGCACGGAGGGGATCACATACCGGTATCGCGGCAGCATGGAAGAATACGGCCTGCCGGTCAGTTCGATGACTTCCAGCGCCCGCACCGTGCGACGCGTGTTGTGCGGGTCCATGTGCTCGGCTGCCTCAGGGTCGCGCCGCCGCAGCTCGTCGAACATCGCCTGCCCACCCATCTCGTCGGCCTGCCGTTCGAGGCGTTCCCTCACCTGCGGGTCGGTGGGCGGGAAGCTGATGTCATCGATGGCCGCGCGGGCATAGAGCCCGGAACCTCCCACGAGGATTGGCCTCACTCCCCTGTCGCGCAGCTGGCTGATGCATTGGCGCGCCATCCGTTGGAACAGCGCGACGGACATGGTGTCCTGCGGGTCCATGCAATCGAGAAGATGATGGGGCACTTGGGCGCGTTCGGCGACGGTGGGCTTGGCCGTGCCGATGTCCATGCCGCGGTACATCTGGTAGGCGTCGGCGTTGACGATCTCGCAGGGCGTGCCATCGGCCTGTTCGAGCGCCGTGGCGAGCGCGATGCCCAGGCTCGTCTTGCCGCTTGCGGTGGGACCGACGATGGAGACGACCCGTGGGGCGGATGGCCCGGTCGAGGCTGGTGAACCGTCTGTCAAAATCGGATTCGCATCAGTGACGGACGGCATACGTCTGCCCCTTCGACGGATCCGGGTCGGCGATGAGGTCGTGCGCGGCGGCATGGGTGACGGTGGCGGTCACGAAATCACCCACCGTTGGAAGCGGCTGGCCCTCCGGCACGCCCACGTGCACCAGCACGCCGGTTTTTTCACGCCCGGTGACACGGTGGGTCTGCGAATCCTTCTTGCCGCTGTGGCCGGTGACGAGCACTTCCACATCCTTGCCTTCGAATTCCTTCATGCGTGCGGCGGTGATGGATTCCTGCACCTCATGGAGGCGGTCGAAACGGTCCTGCACCACATCATGCGGCACTTGCTCCATGGATGCGGCGGGGGTGCCGGGGCGCGGGGAATAGATGAAGGTGTAGGCGCTGGAGAACTGCGCCTGGCGCACGACGTCCAGCGTGCGTTGGAAATCCTCCTCGGTCTCGCCGGGGAATCCCACGATGATGTCGGTGCTGATCTGGGCGTCCGGCATGGCGGTGCGCACTTTCTCGAGAATCGACAGGAAGCGTTCGGAACGGTAGCTGCGGCGCATTGCCCGGAGTATGCGGTCGGAGCCGGATTGCAGCGGCATGTGCAGCTGGTGCATGACGTTGGGGGTGCTTGCCATCGCGTCGATGACGTCATCGGTGAACGCCGCGGGATGCGGGGATGTGAAGCGCACTCGCTCCAGTCCTTCGATCGAACCGCAGGCGCGCAGCAGCTTGGAGAACGCGTATCGGTCGCCGCTGGCGTAGCCGTACGAGTTGACGTTCTGCCCCAGGAGCGTCACCTCCTTGGCGCCGGCATCCACGCAGCGGCGGATCTCCGACAGCACATCGCCGGGGCGACGGTCGCGTTCCCTGCCGCGCACCGACGGGACGATGCAGAACGTGCACGTGTTGTTGCAGCCGACGGAAATGGCCACCCACGAGCTGATGCGCGAACCGCGTTCCACCGGCAGGTCAGAGGGGAAATACTGCACGGAATCCAAGTCGGAATACACCTCGACCTGGGATCCGGCGCCTTGCCTTGCAGCGTCGAGCATGCCCGGCAGCTGGGCGATGTTCTTCGTGCCGAACACCGCGTCGACCCACGGGGCGCGGCGCACGATGCGCTCGCGGTCCTTTTGTGCCATGCAGCCGCCGACCGCGATTTGAAGCCTGGGATGGGTGCGCTTGAGCTGCGCCCACAGGCCGATCGTGCCATACATGCGCTCGGTGGCGTTTTCGCGCACCGCGCATGTGTTGAGCACGATGAGGTCCACGTCCTTGCGGGCGGCCTGCTCGGCGGTGGCCGGCACATAGCCGTCGGCCTCGAGGACGCCGGCTATTCGTTCGGAATCATGCACGTTCATCTGGCAGCCCAGCGTGTGGATGGAGAACACGCCCTTGCCTCGGTCGCTGCCGTTGTGGACGCCGTGGCTCTGGGGAAAAATTCCCGTGCGTTCGGCACCGGTCATCATGTCTTCGTTCATGTCTTCCGATGATACCGACACCTCACGGCGGAACGCCAGAGCCCGCGGGACTGCGCGCCGGCGCCGCCGGCGATCACCACAGCAGCGAGATGAACGCGAAGATGGCCGACGCCACAAGCTCGATCACGCCCAGGAACAGGAAGACCTTCGCAAACGACGACGTGCCGGGCACCCGGATCACATAGGAGCGTGACGGCTTGGCCGGGTCGTAGTGGACGTCCACGCCGGTGCCGACCGGGAATGGTTCGCGCATCGCGTTGCCCGCGGCATGCGGGTCGTCAGCGATTTCGTAGACGCACAGGTCCTCGGGAAGGTCGTGGATGTCTGCGATGTTGGTCAGCGGATGCCCCTGGGCGCCGTCGCCGCTCAGGGTGCGCGCCCGGTAGGAGGCGAACATCGGGCCGGTGACGGTGTATTCCGCGCCGTCCACGCGGTAGGTCACGACGGGAAGGAACGTGGAACCCGTCACCTGCTTGCTCGTGGAGTATCCGCTCACGCGACCCTTCGCTTGGCTCGTGCAGCGCGTGCGAAGCTGTGAATCCCTGCGCCGCATATGCACGGCGGGAATGAACGAGATGATGGACGCGGCAAGCAGTATGCCCGCCAGGGACAGCAGGAAGACGCTGGGAGTCATGGCATGCCTTTCACTGAAAATGGAAGCCCATAGATATGACGGACACGGCGATGAGCAATGCGCATGTGCGCCTGCGCACCGCCGCATGTGCACATCCACGGTACCGTGCACATCCACGGTACACGCCCAGAAGGAAGTCCCATTCAGCCGCCGCCCGACCGGTCCCCGACGAGCGCGAGCACACACGAGGCATGGATCTGCGCCTTGACGACTGGTTGCGCCCTGGCAATCGTATCGGAACCAGGCACGCCGCATGCACGGGAGACACTATGGCGACACGCGGGGGCGCGCCGCATTTTGCACAATCGATAACCCGTGCTATGCTTTCTTTTCGTTGCGTTGATGTGCATCGCGGACATAGCTTAGTTGGTAAAGCGCGACCTTGCCAAGGTCGAGACCGCGGGTTCGAGTCCCGTTGTCCGCTCT
>CAYVHC010000104.1:2844-4152 GCA_964451025.1 uncultured Bifidobacteriaceae bacterium | reverse complement strand
CCGGGCGGTTCAGCGGTGTCTACCCGCGCGAAAGCTCGGGCGGATGGCAGCTGATTGGGCACACGGCCATGCCGATGTGGGATGTGCACGCCGACCCGCCCGCCGCCATCATGCCCGGCGACTGTGTGACGTTCCACGCCGAGCGCAATCAGGCAATCATGACTGATATTGCGCGCCAACGCCGGACGCCGCCGGACCGCGATATCCGGGCGAATGCCGGGAACTCCGGTAGCGGTTCAGATTCAACGACACACGTCCACGGCTTGCGTGTGGACCGCCCCGGCCTGCTTGCCCTGTTCGAAGACGAGGGCCGGCACGCCTCGGCCATGGGCGTCGCCGGATCGGGGGCATGCGATATGCCCGCCTACCGCCTGGCCAATATGCTTGTCGGCAATCCTCCGGACGCGCTCGCCATCGAACTGACCGCCGGCGATGCCGCGTTCACCGCGATAGGGAATGTGGTGGTCGCCGTTGCGGGAGCCCCGGTCGATTTGTGTATCACCGGAAACGCCACGTCAGGTGCCGATCCGAGCCACACGACCATCCGGCAAAGCCTGCACCTGCAGGAAGCCATCATCCTCCACGACGGCGAAACCCTGACCATAGGCGTGCCGCGCGCGGGATTACGTGATTATCTCGCCATTCGAGGCGGATTCATAGCCCCGATGACGCTCGGCAGCGCTTCACGGGACACCATGTCCGGCATCGGACCGGCTCCCTTGGCCGCAGGCGACACGCTTGCCGCCGGAACTCCCGATCCGTCACGAAGTGTGGGACGGCCATGCGAATGGAACGAGCACCTGCCAACCGGCACCATGCACCATGCCGGTCCGGAGGCGATCTGCGGCGCTGATTGTCCAGTCTGGCTCGATGTCATGCTCGGCCCGCATGGTGACTGGTTTACGCCGGCCGCCATCGGCACGCTTTTCGGCACCACATGGCAGGTCACCGCACAATCCAACCGTACCGGGCTGAGGCTCAACGGCCCGCAGCCCCTGGAACGCGAAGATACGCGGGAACTGCCCAGCGAAGGCATGGCCCCCGGCTCGCTCGAAGTGCCCGGCAGCGGGCAACCCGTGCTGTTCCTGCGCGACCAGCCGGTCACCGGCGGCTACCCGGTGATCGCCGTACTGACACTTGATGCGCTCGCATTGGCGGCGCAACTGCCGCCGGGCGCGTCCGTCCGGTTCCGCAACGCCGGGGAAGGTGCAATGGCGGCATCGGGAGGTCAAGACGTATCCCATCCCGATGAACACGATGGAAAGGAGTCCCGATGAAGCGCATTCTGGTCGCCAATCGCGGGGAAAT